>CAZPEK010000084.1:0-10940 GCA_964585555.1 uncultured Leptospirales bacterium
TTCAGCGGGTTTAATCATATAGCCTGCGGCACCATTACTAAAGCATTCTTCCCGGAGATAACAGAGAGCCTCCTCGCCGTTTTGTGTAAATCTCAACTTATTATCAATCCCGAGATCATTAAAAATTCTTTTGATAGTCATAGTATCGATACGGTCATCTTCAACAACCAGTACCGGCTTTTTGCTTTTCATAAATAGCCTCATCCTCTAAAACTGTAAAAAAGAACCTGCTCCCCTTACCAGCTTCTGACTCCAGCCAGATCTTCCCCCCTGAATTCTCTATTATTTTTTTTACCAGGGTAAGTCCGATTCCCGTGCTCTCTTCATCATTATGATGGTTTAATGTTTGAAATATTTTAAATATTTTTTCATGGTACCGTGAATCGATTCCCTCTCCGTCATCGGCGACACAAAACTGCCATATATTTCCAGTCTTCTGTGAAGAAATTCTTACCGTACCGCCCCCATCCTTCATATGTTTAACCGCATTACCGATAAGGTTCAGGAAAACCTGTTCAAGTCGCAGGCGATCAGTCAAAAGGGATGGAAGATGATTTTCACAAAAAACGCGTGTCCCCTCAGGAGGCATTATCAGCTCTACAACCTCATCAACAAGACTGTTGCAGTCTACCACCTCGCTCCTGTTTTCTGTTCTCCTTATTCTGGAATATTCAAGAATCCCGTCGATCAACCGGTTCATTCTCCGGGCACGATTGATGATAAGATCAATATGCATCTGTCCTTCATCATTTATCACATCCTGAAAATCATTCTTAAGCCAGCCCGTGAGCTGACTGATCCCCCGGAGAGGGGCTTTAAGATCATGGGAAACAACAGAGGCGAATTCCTTCAGCTCCCTGTTTGCCGATTCGAGTTCTTTTGTTCTTGCGGCAACCCGGTCTTCAAGATCTGCATTGAGCCGTTTGATTTCTTCTTCCGCCCGTTTCCGGTCTGTAATATCTATTGAGACTGAGGCAATTCTTCGGGACAGGGCATCCCCCTTTTCCATTATAAAATAATTTCCAAGGAACCATTTCCATTGACCGGATTTTGTTTCAAGACGGTATACAGACTCAAAACTTGTTTCTTCTGCAGAAAGAAGTCTTTCAACTCTTTCAAGAAGTTCGTCCCGGTCATCAGGGTGAATATTATCCCGCCATGTACTGATAACCGGTTCAACATCACTTAAATGATAGCCGAGCATTTTAGCCCAGATACGGTTAAAGGTAACATGACCTGTTGAAATATCCCAGTTCCAGTAGCCGATGTTCCCTCCCTTAAGAATCATTTCAAGACTGTGCTGGTTTTCAAATAATGCCTTATCTGCAAGTTTCTGTTCTGTTCTATCTTCAATTATTACCACAAAACCTGAAATATTTCCTTCCCTGTTAAAAACCGGATTCCTCTTCACCAGGCAGCTTCTCCCCCGGGGTGAGACTACTTCCTTTACAATTTCCTTTTGATTTTTCTCCAGATACCGGGAATCTGAAAATATTTTTTCTTCAAAATGAAAACCGAAAACTTCACTGCCCGGCAGCCCCTTCATTTCCTCGCGGGGGATACCGGCAGAAAGAACTGCAGCATTGTTGGCCCATAAGATTACCCCCTCCTGATCGAGAAAAAGCACTGCTTCAGCCATGGCATCAAGTATCACCTGCTTTTCAAATTCTTCCTGCTTTGAGTGTAAAAAGGATTCTTGTTTACCGGTAATATCTTTCAGGTAGCAGAAAAAGGATTTTTCCCCGTCAATCGATGAGAAAACAGCATCAAGAACTCTTTCTCCTTTATCGGGATGATGATAGAGTATTACGATACCTGGAGCTTTCTTCTCCTCCAGGGCAGAAAGCATCTGCTGCCAGAAAGAATCGAATTCCCCTGAGGAAAAAATATCAGTAATTTTCTTTTCCTTAAGCTCCTGAATTCCAAGCCCCAGAATTTCAACTGCCGTACTGTTCCCAAACATTATGTCGCCTTCTTCAACAAGAAGAATCCCATCCTGTGATGACCCCGCAAGGGCCTGGAAGCGTTCCTCACTGTGAAACAGGGCATTCTCCGCAGCATCAACCTTCTTCTCCAGTTCATGCCGGGCCATGGCCATTCTAACAGAAATATACAGGGATCTCGATTCAACAGGTTTTAAAATATAGCCGAAGGGTTCAACAGCTGCAGCACGAAGAATAGTGTTTTCATCACTGTATCCGGTAATAAAGATTACAGGAATATTAAAATTGCTTCGCATTTCTGCTGCTGTTTCAATTCCATTCAATTCACCGGCAAGGGAGATATCCATAAATACAAGATCAGGCTGGCATGTTTCAAGCATTTCCAGTGCGGACTCACCTGTTTCGGCAATATCAAGTACCCGGTAACCGAAACGCTCAAGGCGGTACTTCATATCGGCGGCAGCAACAGCATCATTTTCCACAATAAGCAGACTTAAAGGTTCCATTTAGTTAACTTTTTTAAAGGGGTTACTCACTGTTGTTCTGATTAATTTTTAACAAGCCGTCACTTCTTTTATAAGATAATTATAACCCATAAGTATCGACCTGGTCAATACAACGAAATTATTTTTTTATGTAGTGGAAGTTCCGAAAAGTATTGTAAGGGAAAAGCCCCACGACAGGGTAAGAGAATCAATGCAGACCGGGGGCTACAGATCCCCAAGCCATCCGTCATAAAATTGATTCAGATGGTTATAGTCTTCATTTTCCTGGTCGCCAGCGGTCTTCTCCAGGTCGATTGTGTAGCTTTCGCAAAAGTTAAGAAGAACCAGGTAGGCGCTGCGCAGCTCATCAAACTTACGTCTGCATTCAGCAGGTTCCTCACGGCAGTGATCTGTGTGATAACGAAGAGAATGCTGCCTGAAAAGTCTCCGAAGTTCTATAATACTAATTGATTTCTCAATCCCCAGAACCCTGCAGGCAGCACGTACATCAGTTTTTTCTTCCTGCATTAAAATTAATGATCGCAGGCATTAGGGCCTATTTCAAGATTCTCATTGAGAAAAGACATTACAACAGCTTCAGGATCCCCGGCAGGAGCCCCGGTAACAACCGTTATGTCCATGGCCTCAAAAAGTCCCTTTGCACGACTTCCCATGCCGCCGGCAATAATGCAATTGGCTCCCTGCTCAGAAAGCCATCGGGGAAGAACCCCTGGTTCATGGGGGGGCGGTGTGATATCGACCTTACCCTTAATATTTTTAGCATCCGCATCTACATCAAATATGGTAAAGACTTCACAGTGACCAAAATGCATACAGAGTTTCCCCTGAGCTACTGGAATTGCAATTTTCATACTATACCTCTCGTAATAATTAAGCCGGTTTCACCAGTCCGGTTCAGACCTGCTTCTCTACTATATAAAGCAGAAACCGTGCCACTTATAAAATAATTTCTTTGCTTTGAAAAAAAATACCAAAAAAACCAAATATAATCACTATAAAGAATTTATTACTCTGAATCAGTGGGAAACAGGCCGGAAAAAAAAACAGCAAATTGCAATATGCAATGCCTCCAGATATGCCATCATGCATATTGCACTCAGACTACTTTCCCTCATCAAGTCTCCATTGGATTGCATATTGAACCAGTTCATCAGAATTGTGGAGATCCAGCTTTTTTTTGATTCGTTCCCGGTAGGTTTCAATAGTCTTGATACTGAGAAGAAGGTCACTGGCAATATGACGGGTACTGAGACCTTCACCGATAAGACGAAAAACCTCAAGCTCACGGTTCGTCAAAGAATCAATAGGCGAATCTCCCCGGTCAGCGGGATCAAGAAGAAGCTTATTGAGAAGAGTCTCTTTTAAAGAGGAAGAAAGAAATATTTTCCCCGCGAGAATATCCCGAAGAGCTTCTATTACCTTTTCGATAGATTCGCTCTTCATAATATAGCCCTTGGCGCCCGCCTTGATAGCCCTTTCAGCATATATATGTTCATCGAGCATAGAAAGAATCAATACCGGAAGGTTAAACCGCGCTTTAATTGCCTTGGTCAATTCGATACCATTGGCTCCCCTCAGGCTGATATCAACAAGAATGATATCAGGCATAATGCGGTCTATCGATTTAATCGCTTCATTGGCATCTTCAGCTTCACCACAGACTTCAATATCAGCCTCTGAATTTATAAACTGACTTAAGCCCTGGCGTACAACAGAATGATCGTCAACAATGAATACTCTTTTTTTTTCCCCCATACTCCCCATCCATAAACAGCTGGATTCTGCATACTATATCAATTTTTCAGTATACAGGTTACGACGGTACCCTGGTTTTCCCCGACACCGACATCAAAGGTTGCCCCAATCATGCCTGCACGGTATTTCATAATATGGATTCCCAGACCACTGTTTTCTCTGACCATTTCTTCACCAATGCCGATACCATTGTCTATTATCTGGATTGAGTAACGGTCATCGATTTTTTTTATTTCTATTATTATCTGCGATGCCCTGCCGTGGCGCACCGCATTGTTTGCAGCTTCCATAACTATGTAATATAAATTAAGGGCCTGAAGCTCATCACCGGGAACAAACTTTTCATCAAGAATCAATTTGCAGGAAATATTAAAAAGCTTTCCATAATGAATACAGAGCTGCTCAAGAGAAAGACCAAATCCCCCTTCATCTGCTATAGCAATGGGACTGAGACCACGGGCGATACTTCGGGTCTGCTCTTTCGCTTCATTGAGAAGCCGGTAAATTTCTTCGGCATTTTCAGCCTCAGGCTGATCTTTTTCAGTCAGTTTTTTTATCAACAGTTCACACAAAAAACCGGTTCCCGTAAGAATCTGTCCGAGACCATCATGAAGATCCCTGCCGATACGCTGCCTCTCCCGGTCAACAGAATCCATAATCTTTTTTTCAGTCTGTTTTCTCTCAGAAATATCCCTGAAGATTCCCTGGTAGCCGGTAACTTCTTCCTTGTCATTTTTAATGACCGTTACGGTTACTGAACACTCAACAGAACTTCCGTCATTCCGCTTCAACCGGCATTCATTATCATTGATATATCCCTGTTCAAGAAGGTTACTGTAAATATAATCCATGTCATCTTCATCTTCAAAAACCATACCAACGACAACACCAATAAGATCGTCCCGTCTGCAGCTGAGCAGAGAGAGGACAGAAATATTAACTTCTTGAATAATACCATGGCTGTCGCAGAGAACTATGCCGTCCCGGGACTGTTCAAAAAGGGTACGAAACTTTACTTCCCTGTCTTTAAGCTGTATGTCAACACGATGTTTATAGATGGTCATCTCGACCATGGCATAGAGTTCCTTCGCGTTAATAGGCTTGATAATATAGCCGTAGGGATTAACCCGCTTTGCCTTCTCGAGAATATCGGCGTCAGAGTATGCGGTAAGAAAAATCAGGGGAATATCATAATGCTGGTTCACAATGGATGCAGTCTCCACACCATCCATGTCTCCCTCTATGCTGATATCCATAATGATAAGATCGTAATTGTTTTCCTCTAAAAGTCTGAGACAGTCTTCGGCATTTGATACAATTGAAATTTCCTGGTAGCCGTACTTGGTTAAAACATTCTGAATGTAGAGGGCAATAATAATCTCATCTTCGACAAGAAGAATATTCGAATTCTTAGCTTCTAATGAAGGATTATTTATATACTGGCTATTCATGGCTCTCGGGAGGCCACAATTACCATTTTAAAAATAAAAAGGCAACGATAAATTTATGAATAACCCCCGGATTATGGATATTTTTCCCCTTCATGGGACATAAGGGCTTAAAACGTACCAATTAACCCTTTAAAAATAAAAAACCCGAAGCTACCTGGCGGCCTGTTCTTTAAAAAAAAGAAATATTGCAGGAAGTTCAGAGTCCCAGTACCCGAAGTTGTGGCCGGCACCCCTGGCTTCATGATATTTTACCGGCACCTTCTGAGCATGTTTCTTTAAAATCCTGAAAAATTTTCTGCTTTCAGAATGGGGGGATACCCGGTCCCGGGTTCCATGGCCCAGGTACAGGGGCATCATCCATCTACCCTTCCAAACCTCATAATACGGATTGTCGACAGTTTGCCATCGTTTTTTAAAGGAAGTAAAAGGCCCGTACATCCTGGTCATGAGGCGGTCATGGGGCATGGCAGCCTGGTTATAATCACCGGAAAGGGCAGCTCCCGCGGTAAAGAGGCCTTCATTCTGGAGGGCAACCAGGGCGACTCCCCGCCCGCCGGTTGATAACCCGAGAAGAAAATTTTTACTTCCTTTTACAAATATTTTATTATTTTTTTGCAGCCAGGGGATCATAACTTCCTTAATCCATCTCCCCCCGGAAATTTTTTGCCACTTGATCCGCTCCTCGGTTTCCTTCTGATAGCGGGATGCGTAAAGAGAAATGTTCATCTCCGGAAAAACGACCCGGTACCCGTGGCTTTCGGCAAAGGTGAGCAGCCTTGTTTTTTTATACCATCGGGACCGTTCAAAACGCCATCCCGGGAGAACCAGAAGGTCGCCCTTCACCTCTCCCGGAGGAATAAAAATATCAACTTTTACCTGTCCCATTGACGAATCAGCAGGGGAAACAGGTATACTGATTGTTTGAATATGCTTCGAGATGTTTTTTTTACTCCCTCCCGAAAGGGGCATCAAAAATAAAATGCTCACAATAAATATACTTGCTATTATGCATTGCTTCAGGATTTTCATAATGAACCTGTCCTCGCCATGAATTAATTTTAAATACCCCCCTGATGGTACCGTTCAACAGAAAGAGATACCGGGACCCGGCAGGTTTTTTCAACCTTTGCTTCCAGTGACAGCACAAGAGAAACGTCCCGCTATGAAGCTTTTTCTCTGAAGGTTAATAAAATACTGACACCACCATAATAAATAAAGAAAAGAACCGACACACTGGAAAACCATACAGGAATAACCGTTGCTGGGTAAAGTAAAATTATAAGAACACCGGCACCCCAGAGAACTGAAAAAATCAATGTTGTTTTTATCAGGTATGCAGTTCTCGATGGATAGATATACTTAAAGGGCACAAAAACCATTACAGCAAAACAAATAATCACTAAAAAGGAGATTACATGCCCTGGTTGATAGAGATACAGATACAAAACAACAATATTCCAGTATGAGGGAAAGCCTTTAAAAAAATAATCCTCAGTTTTTGCATCCTTTTGCGTAAACTGGTATAAAGAAGAAAAAAGAATAATAAAACCGGCAGCAAAACCGGCACCACCCGGAACCAGGCCGGCGCGGTAAAAAATAAAAGCAGGAACAAAAACAAATCCGCAATAATCAACTATGTTATCGAGGAGCGCCCCGACTATGCCCGGGGCATACTTTTTCACTTCAGCACGCCTTGATAAAAATCCATCAAGGGCATCAATAACCACGGCAATGGTAAGAAAAACAAAGGCATCATTAAACCTGTTGTCAACTGATGCCACCAGGGCGGCAAAAATTAAAAAAATGCCCGAGGCAGTAAAACCATGAACACCCCAGGCGGCAATTAATCTGATTACATATTTCATCTATCGGCCACTCTCAGCACTTATCACTAACAACTATTGATTCAGGTCAATACAGCAAGTAACATATTAACACACAGGCCAAGGTATGCAATAATAAAAAAAGTACTCATCATCATTCTGCTTAATACCCATTGACAATTAAAAATAAAACCATATACTGATTTAATGGAAAAAGGAACGTTCGAAAAAAGAGATGTGAGAATTTTCGCTTTTCTCTTGTTTACTTCAATTGTAGTCCCTGCATCACTTGCAGGAATAATAATATATGTCTACCTCTGGTTTTTTAACCTGAGAATACTTCCCATGAAATTTCAGGCACGTGACCCTTACCTTGGGGTCTATGCGATTATAATCGCCCTTACCGGGGCAGGCATCTGCATAGCCTATATAGCTAAAAAAATTTCATCTCTGACTGCTGAACTCTACCAGCATGTGGAGAAAAAATTTCCCGGGGAAAGAATCATTCTCCTTTACAAAAGAACTATCAACCTTGTACCTGACTTTCTCTTCCTTTCTGTCATTGCCTGGACCCTCCTTGACCTAACAATCAGTATCACATATGTATTTTTAGGTCAAAACTTTGTAGCATTGATCAGGACTTTTATTATCAGTACACTTCTAGGGATTTCCCTTACGGTTATTCCAGCATATTTTTTTCTCGATTTCACAATAAAAAAATACGCCAGGATTTTTTTCAAAGGCATGAACCTGAGAGAATACTCTGACATTCACATTGTCCCTGTCGGTTTGAAAATATTGAGTGCTTTCTCCATTGGAGGTGTAATTCCCGCACTGATACTTTTTTTAACATCCTATGACTTCAAAACTCTCATAGCCAGCGGCATAGTGATTACACCAGAGATTGCGGCAAAGTTCTCTGTAGTAACCATAGCAGCTCTGGCAATAAGTATTGCAATGGCAGTAACATCCGCCTACTATTTTTCAAAAACAATTGCAGTTCCTTTGAAAAAACTCGATAGCATAATGACCAACATCGATGCGGGAGATCTCAACATTTGTCTTAAGCCAGAATACACTGACGAAATCGGCCACATCAACCAGGGACTCAATAACATGATTGCCAGGGTACGTGATTCCGTAAAATACCGGGAAGATCTTCTGCTCATGGAGAAAGAACTTGATATTGCAGAAAAGGTGCAGTGCAGTGTCCTTACCCAGCCTGAAATATACAAAAGCATTAAAGAATACAGTATTAATGTGATTTATCGTCCCCAGAATGGACGGGTCGGGGGAGATTATTTCAACATTCTCAAAGTAGATGATTACATCTCAATATTTCTTGCCGATGCTACGGGTCACGGGATTCAGGCCGCCCTCGCCACCATGCAGATCGATATGATAAACCGGCAGAGTCTCCATCTAAAAGATCCAGGCAAACGTCTCTCTTTCCTTAATGATTACTATACCCATGAAATAAAAGGGAGCACCTTCTTTACCGCCTGCATTGTGAATCTATTTTCAGATCATATGCTTTTCGGCGGGGCGGGACATCCGGAACAGCTTCTTATAAACAGCTCCCATGAACTGACACCCATCAAGAGTACGGGAAAGCTACTGGGAGCCTTCCCGGACATAGCCTGGTCGACAGCTTCACTGACAATCAGGCCAGGAGATACCTTGTTTCTCTTTACGGACGGCGCTTTTGAGCAGTTTAATTCCAGGGGCGTCATGTGTGGAGAAGAGCTGCTCAATGAGAAGATACTGAAACATTTAAAAGAATCTAAATCTATTTCAGGCTGCAACAAAAGTATCTTCAAAGAAATAAAAGAATTTACCGGGGATTATGGGCTCAACGATGATATAACCGTGATAGCTATTCGAAAACTATAAGAGCTGCAGTTTTACCTGAGGTTCTTTGTTAAAAAACGGTCTAACTGATCTGCAAAGGCCTTGCGGTCTGCGGCACTGTAAGCCCGGGGTCCTCCGGTTTCCATTCCCCCGTCCCTGAGATCAGCCATCAGGTCTCTGACTGCAAGACGCTCTTTAATATTTTCTGCTGAATATATCTCGCCCCTTGGATTTATTGCATGGGCTTCCTTACTAATAACCCGGTCTGCAAGGGGTATGTCAGCAGTAATAACCAGGTCACCTTTTTCTGCCAGTTCAGCAATACGGTCATCCGCTATATCAGGTCCCGCCTCTACAACTATACCGGATATATAATCAGATTGAGGAAAATTTATTTTCTGATTTGCAACAAGCACCAGGGGAATAGATAAGCGTTCAGAACTTCTAAAAAGTATTTCTTTAACCGCGACAGGGCAGGCATCGGCATCTATAAAAATTCTCATTTCTCTACCCGCCGTTCTTGCTGTCTTTATTGAGCCGTATGCCTTTCTGATCAATACTGATAATTCTCTTTTTATAAAGAAGGCCCAGGGCATTCTTGAAGGTACTTTTACTTTCCCCGAAAAGTTCATAAATAACTTCAGGAGAACTTTTATCTGTTACCGGAAGGTAGCCTCCTTCCTTTTCAAGTTTCTCTAATATAACTTTAGACAGTCCGCTCACTTTCCCGTAACCAGGCTTATGGAAGAGAAGATCGATCTTTCCGTCTTCCCGTATCTTTTTTACATATCCTTTAACCTGTTGTCCCAGGAAGAGATTTTGAAATACTTCATTTTTATAGAGAACACCTTTATAACCGTGATCAACAATAACTTTATAAAAAGTTTCCGTTTGCCCATAGATAAGCAGATCCGTTTCTACACCCTCTTCGTAAACCGGCATATCGGTTTTAAAATACTTATGGAGTTTAGTCGAAGCGATAATGCGATTACTCTTTGTATCAAATAATATATACACAATATAAGATCTTCCGTCTTTCAAACTCTGCTTCTGTTCACTGAAGGGAACCATTAAATCTTTCTTTAATCCCCAGTCCATAAAGACACCGACAGAATTTACCGATATAACCTTAAGCCAGGCAAACTGCCCCGCCATGGCGAAGGGCTTTTTAACCGTTGCAATAATTTTCCGCTCAGAATCAGGGTAGAGAAAAACTTTGATCGAATCTCCGCTTTTAGCATTTTGCGGCGCTTCACGGCGGGGAAGAAATAGTTCACCAAACTCTTCACCATCAAGGAAAATTCCCCGGTTATCAACTCTGCTTATCATTAAATTATTTATTTTTCCTATTTCAATCATTCTGCACCTTCTGTAAAACTGTTAATATATCCCAGAAAAATTAACTACCTCAGATAGCCACTCTTTTTTAAATATTTAAAAAATTATTTCTCTATGCTGCAAAAAACAGGCAAAAGTCCTTAATTAACCCATCTCGATTGTAATTTTACCTCTATTATCAACAGCATTATTCTTTTTTATTTATTTTGCAATCATTATCTTTTTCTTCTTGAAGTATATCACCGTAACCAGCAGAGTAAGTACCGATATATG
>CAZPEK010000085.1:0-10883 GCA_964585555.1 uncultured Leptospirales bacterium
TTCATTTTCTTTCCAAAAGGTACTTCAAAAAAAGCGTGACTAAAGGCGGGAAGCAGCACCCGGAAAATATGCAGAGCTACAATTCCGACAATAAACATTGTCATCAATGCCGCCGGAGAGATGTCTGCAATATTATGAACCGAATATGAATACATTGAATAGCTGAAAAGCATAATAGTAAAAACAAAGAAATAAGGAAAAAAATACCGGTAATTGTAATAGTATTTAAAGGAAGCACCCCGTTTAACATAAACAATAAGAGCGGGAACCAGGTAAACCATACCGGTACAGAATGAAAGTCCCAGGGTCAGGATATATATATGGCTCTTCATGAAAAATCCTCAAGTATTTATTTCCAGGCAATTATTTAAACAGATCGCCCCCTGTCTGCAAGACTTTTTTCTTCTTTCGCAGTTAATTTCTGAGCAATTATACTCCATCATAAGTATAATGAAAATATGGCAGCCGCTCTTTCAACTATTTACCCTTGACAAAAAGGGCCTGTCAGGAGTAAGCAATATTTTTAAAAAAATAAACCGAAAGGAGGCCCCCTTGCTTACAAAAGGATACGTACAATGCTACACGGGAAACGGAAAGGGTAAAACAACCGCCGCCCTTGGCCTGGCCCTCCGTGCCGCCGGCGCGGGAATGAAGACCGCCTTTATCCAGTTTATGAAGGGACAGGTATACAGCGAACTGAAATCTGTTGAGCTCCTCTCTGAATATATAACCATCGAACAATACGGCAGCCCCCGCTTCTGCATGCCCGATGACAGCAACATTGAAGAACACCTTGATTATGCCCGCAGGGGATATACCCGTGCCCTCGAAGTTATGCGGGACCCCCAATACGACCTTATCGTACTTGATGAAATCATCACGACCTGCACACTGAAACTGATTACCCTTGAAGACATCCTCAACGTCATCTCCATAAAGGCTGATGACAGGGAACTGGTTATCACCGGCAGGGGAGCGCCCCCTGAGCTCATCGAGGCATGTGACCTGGTAACAGAAATGAAGGAAGTCAAACACTACTACCAGCAGGGAGTTGAAGCGAGAACAGGAATCGAAAGCTGAGAAGGCAAAAGAGTGAACAAAAACTTTTATCCGATACAGCAGGAGAATAAAGATTTTTCAATTGCCGTGATCGAACGGTCCGGCCCAGAAGAGCTTCTCTTTTTTATTCACGGCCTCGGATGCGCAAAAGAATTTTTCAGCACTGCCTGGTCCGCTCCAGAACTTGAAGGGTTTTCCCTTGCCGCTCCAGATCTTGCAGGTTTTGGAGAATCTTCCAAACCTCCAGAATTTACATATTCCATGGAGGCCCATGCAGAAGTCTGCCTCAAGGTGCTGACACACTTCCCCCATCAAAAAATCCATATAGCCGCCCACAGCATGGGAGGCGCCGTGGGGCTCATCTTGGCAGCAAGCCTCGGAGAACGACTTACTTCCTTTATCAATATTGAAGGGAACCTTATCTCACCAGACAGCTCAATGAGTTCTCTATCAAGCACCCTTGCAGCAGAAAAATATCACGAACATATGATCAGGCTTCTTGCCGATGCCGCGGCTCCCCTCACGAAAGGCGGCATCAAGCTCTGGCATCACTATATACAGAAGGCGGGATCGACTGGGCTGTCCCGAAGCGCCCGGTCCCTTGCGGAATGGTCAGGCAGCGGAAGGCTTCTTGAAATATTTAAAGAACTCCCATGCAGAAAGATTTATATTCACGGCGAGGCCAATGCTTCAATGCCGGTAATAAAATATCTTGAGAACATCCCCCGAGTCTCGATACCCGAGTGTGGACATTTTCCAATGAATGACAACTCTGATTTTTTTTACCGGTCCCTGGGAGCTTTCTTAAAAAAAGAATAATCACCGCGCGTTAAGACTGTTGATAATAGAAACAATTCCTTCAATATTTTCTACCAGTTCGGCAGCACCGCGGGCAATGGCTTCTTTCGGCATTCCGAATACCGCTGAAGATTCTTCATTCTGGGCAATAGTTACCGCCCCGGCTTTTCTAAGCTTCAGCAGTCCCTCGGCACCATCACTTCCCATGCCGGTAAGAATCAGGGCGGCCATCTTTCTGTTTGCATAAGGAATCCCCGATTCAAAAAGAACATCCACGGAGGGTCTAAAAAGATTTACCGGTTCTTCCTGGTTCAACTCGACAAAGAAGCCTTCTGTATCTTTTCTCAAAAGAATATGATAATTACCCGGGGCAATAAATACATGTCCACTGTAAATGCGATCTCCATTTTCAGCTTCTTTCACGTAAACCCGGGACATCCGGTTCAGATGATCCGCAAAAGCTCTGGTATATTCATTGGGCATATGCTGCGCAATCAGCAGGGGGGGCGTAAATTCTTCAAGACTCTCCAGGATTGTCGAAAGGATATGTACTCCTCCGGTCGATGATCCCACGAGAAAAATATTTCCGGGACGCCTTAATTTTTTCTGGGCCGCCTTTTCGGGGACTCCCCTGTCGGGCATCTGCATTCTCACAGGAAGCTTCCCTGGCTTTATTTAATAATGACAGTACAGTTAAATTCCTTTTTAACTATTTCTTTCTTTTCCCAGTGACGCTTGTACTGAAACTTTACATTCGTATTTCCTTCTTTGAGAGACTTGAATTGAAAAATCTGAGTATCCCATCCGCTGGTTTCCTGCTTCTCTCCTGTCAACACATCAGAGCCAACCTGTTTCAGGTATTCACTGTTGACTGCCGCCTTCCAGCTGAAACCGGTACCAAGCTGTCCCAGAAGGCGAATTTCAACGACTTCCCCCTTCTTCACGTTAAAGGTTTTTCCCGTCTCCTTTTCAGTAACAACTATATCAGGGGTAGTAGAACATGCTGACAACAAAACCAGTAAGCCCATGCAGGCACAGGCTGCAAATTTTCTTCCTTTCACTTTAATCCTCCATCCCGGGGTTATCATATCTTTTATATCGTACTGCATATCTTATAATAAACTATATTTCTTATTTTACTTATCCGGCGCAACAACAATCCAGGTTGCCCCGTAACCGATATTATTAGATCCATACTCAACCCAGACATAACCTTTATCTCCCCAGCGGGTTCCCCATGAATTTTTTACCAGCCAGGCCTTCTTATTGTCATCCCAGCCAACAATTGTAATGGCGTGATTGATATCCCGCGGACCGCTGGTACGGGCATGCTCATCAAAGATACCGCTTCTATAGGCCTGAAAGGCGGGAGTGACTTTTACACAGGCCGCCAGGGGGCCATACTTACAGAGGGCTTCTTTCATCTGCTGGTTCGTCGGTATACCCGCATCAGGTCTCACGTATCCCCATGCCGCCACCTTATATTTTGTCGGAAGACCAGTCCGGCAGACCGAACCTTTTCCCTGGTAGGGGGCCTTTCCTTCAGAAACACCATGCTGCTGAGTCAGCCAGTAAAAAACATGACCATACCAGCCGCCGTTGCAGCTTCCCGCGTCTTTGCCCCGTCGGTCATAGGCGCAGTCAAGAATCTGCTGCTCAGACATATCGATAAGCTTGTTATTTCGAATAAGGTAGTTGGCTTCAAATACCGCCGCTGACGTAAAGGCCCAGCAGCTTCCGCAGGTTCCCTGGTGCTTCACCGATGATACTTTTTTTGCCGCAAGCCATGAAAAGGCAACAAGACCCGGCGTGGGTGCATTATATATATCCGTATCAAGTTTCTTTTTTTCATCAAGGCGTCGCTTTTCTTCTTCGAGCCGCTTCTTCCTTTCTGCAAGACGACGCTGTTCTTCTTCCCGCTTCATACGTTCTTCTTCGAGACGACGCTGCTCTTCACGTTTCTGGCGCATTTCTTCAAGACGCTTTTCTTTTTCTGCCAGGCGGCGCTCTTCTTCAAGCTGACGTCTTCGGGCTTCTTCCTGCCGTTTTTCGTCTTCAAGACGCTTTTCTTCGTCTTCTAAATTATCTTCTTCCTGTTCATAGCGCCGATACTCATTCCGTTCCTGCTCTCTTCTTTTCTTAAAAAGATAAGAATACTTGTGACGAAAAGAGCGCCACTGGCGGTTTCCCCAGCCATAACGAACCTTTGCGTCCTTTTCAAGATTTTCAGGATCTTCAGCACCGGTAATGGTCTTGATTTTATATTGCATCTGTTCATTCAATTCAACCTTGAATTTCAGGTTTCTTTTTTTAATATCATCGAGCATCGCACGCATCAGACGCTTAACTTCTTTTGGCCCACGGCGTATCTGATCACGTTCCTTTTCAAAACGCTCACGGATCTGCTGTCTTGTCAGTCCCTGGGCCCAGGATACAGAATTCCATGTCCCCGAGGGGTCACTCTTCATGCTGTCAGAAAAAGGAACCAGTGCCGACATAAGGAGACAGGCAAATAATGCCGAAATTTTTAATGTGCTGCTTGTTTTCATGATACTACCTCGCAATCAAGGTCGAATGGATCGACAGGAATTAGTATAAAAAAATAGGTCTGGCAAAACTGCATAGAGTAATAGTAACTAAAATATCACTAACGTAAACAATTTTTTTTTCCACCCCTGTAACGAGTCCCCTTTTTACTCCAATAGAGTACACTAAAGGGAGTATAAATAATTTAATTTTTATACTCTTGACAGGATAGCGGCCCTGCCGATATAAATAAACAAATATATAAAAAAGTCCTTTTAGACGGTTTTTCAACACTGAGGTTGTATGATTAAGAGAATAGCGGCTTCATTCCTCAAAAGGTATGAAGAATCCGACTATATTCTCCAGCAAAAAGCACAGGTCCTTTTTTTCCTGATCACTACGGTACTGCCCCTGGCGGTTGTACTTATGCTCGCTCAGGTCTTCCGGGGACACAACACGCTGGGAATACATATTCCTGTACTGACTATTATATGCGCAGGTATTATCGCCCTTGCCACCTTAAAGACCGGGAGATACCCCCTGGCGGTTCAGATTTTTCTTTTTTCCCTGCTGAGTAATATGTGGTTTATCATCTTTTTTGACACCCGGCAGCCGATAATAGCACGCCTTGATTCAATTGTATACATTCCGGGACTTCTGATTATGGTTCCGCTTCTGGTGCTGAAGCAGCGATTTAAAATAGTTGTCTATTATTTCATAAACATGGCTGTTTTAATTTATTATGTTTTTCACATGTGGCATCAGTACGGCCTTTCAGATTTTCTATTCTGGGATTACCTGATTGATAATGTGGTAGTTCTCTTTTTTATGGGCATTGTTTCATACAAAATATTTCACATCAACAATGTTGCCGTTAATGCGGCCGTCATCGCCAAAAATGAAGTAAAGGAAAAAAACCGCAGGCTCTCTATTACCAACAGGGCGCTTGAGACGGCAAATGACAATCTTCTCTCTTTCCAGGAAGAGCTGCGCAGCAGTGAAGAAAAATACCGAACCCTGGTAGAAATGGCCGATGAAGTAATCTGGTCAGCTGACACATGGGGAACCTGTACCTTTATAAACAGCACCGTTGAGCGAGTCTACGGCTACACCCCTGATGAAATCATCGGCAGACATTTTTCAGAATTTATGGACCAGGATCAATCAGAATACCAGACGAAACTTTTTGTTGAAATGATGCAGCAGGATCTTCCATCGATCAGGTTCGATATTATCCACCGGGCCAGGGACAACTCAGAGGTCCACTTTGTTGCGTCAGCAATGCTTCAGAAAGATGAAAAAGGAAGAATTACCGGCACCACCGGAACGTTCACGGATATCACCCGACGCATTCAGGCTGAAAGAAAAATTCAACAGCAGAATGAAGAGCTTGCCGCATCGAATGAAGAACTGGAAGCAATGAACGAAGAACTGATCTCATCACAGATGGAACTGATGAGCAACCAGGAACAACTGAAAAAAAATGAAGATGATATCCGTGCACTTATAAACGCCACATCCGAAACAGTTTTCATGCTCAACAATAAAGGAATACTGCTTATTGCCAACCATTCGACCTCAAAAAGATTCAAGAAAGACCTTGCAAGCTTTATAAACACCAACTACTTCGAATATCTTAAGAAAAGCAAACAAAAAGAAAGACTCACTGTATTACAAAATGTAATTTCAACGGGCAAACCGGCACGCTTTGAAGATGAATATGGAGAAACTATCCTCGACAACAGCGTATTCCCCATCATCAATGAAGACGGAGAAGTTGTTCGTCTTGCTGTTTTCTCCAGGGATATCACAGCACGAAAAAAAGCCGAATCAATAATTAAAGAGCAGAACCGACAGCTTGCCGAATCAAATATCCGTTTTGAACAGATGAACGAAGAACTGGTTAAACAGCAGATTGATATAGTAAACAGCGAATCAAGATATCGTCATCTCTATGAAAATGCCCTGGTCGGTATGACGACAACCCGTCTTACTGACGGGATGGTTCTTAAAATAAATGAAGTCGCCTTTCGGCTTTTCGGATTCAATTCAGATGACGAAATCATCGGGAAACGGGCTGTCGATGAATTCTACTGCGACCCTGCTCACCGGGAAACCCTCGTCCATGAATTAAAATCCCGGGGCACGGTACATAACTATGAAATAGAATTTAAACGGCAGGATGAATCGACCTTCTGGTGCGAGCTTACAGCCAGGGCCTACCCTGGAGAAAACCGTATCGAGTCAGTCCTTTCGGATATAACAAAAAGAAAAATTGCAGAAAATAATGTATACAAGCTGACCTTTTTTGATTCATTGACAGAACTTCCAAACAAGCGAATGTTTCTCAGCACCCTGAAAACAGAAATAATTAAATCACACAGAAAGAAAAACAATGTCTTTGCAGTCATGTGCATCGGCATCGACCGTTTCAAGCATATAAATGATATGCACGGCACAACAATGGGAGACCGTCTCCTGAAGAGTACCGCCGAGAGACTCAGCAGTACTTTCAGGGGAGATGATCTGGTGTCACGGTTTGACGGCGACAAGTTCATGATTCTTCTGTCAGAAATGGACGGACCTGCCAGCATCCTTGACATTGTCCGTAAAACTTCCGACTCCTTCTCCTCTCCTTTTTTAATAGATGAAATGAGTTTTAAAATCACCATATGCCTGGGGGTCTGCCTCTACCCCAATGACGGAGAAACGGCAGAACAGCTGATCACCAATAGTGAGACCGCAATGTACACAGCAAAAGAGCTGGGTAAAAATTCCTACCATCTCTTTGACGCCGACCTGAACAGAGACCTGCTGAACCGGCTGAAACTTGAAAAAGAACTTGCTGATGCAATCATCAAAAAAGAATTCGAAATGTACTACCAGCCAAAGGTCAGCTTTGACGGAACCATCATCGGTATGGAGTCATTGATCCGGTGGAACTCCAGTACACGGGGTTACATCTCCCCGGCAGAATTCATTGACCTCGCAGAAAAAACAGGACTCATCATTGACATCGGAGCTATTGTTCTCAGGCAGTCGTGCAGGCAGAACAGGGAATGGCAGGAAAAAGGTCTGCCGCCGGTAAGAGTATCGGTAAACCTTTCTCCCTACCAGTTCAGGCAGACTACAATTGTTGAGACGATCAGGGCAATACTCGAGGAAACGGGACTTTCCCCTGAATGGCTTGAGCTTGAGATTACAGAAAGCGGCATCATGGAAAACGAAGAAGACACCATTCTCAAGCTGAACAAGCTGCATGCCCTTGGGGTAACAATTTCAATTGACGATTTTGGTACCGGATACTCTTCCCTCGGAAAACTAAAGGACTATCCTGTTGATACCCTGAAAATAGACAAACTCTTTGTTGATGAAATCCCTCATAACAGCAAATCCCTGATGCTGGTCACAACAATAATTGACCTGGCTCATAATCTTGGTTTCAAAGTCGTGGCAGAAGGTATTGAAAAGCGCGAACAGCTCGATTTTCTTGAAGTGCATAATTGTGATTTTTACCAGGGGTACTACTTCAGCAAACCTATTTCTGCAGAAGAATTCTTTGGAATGCTTTCAAAAGGAATCACCACAAATTAAAAAAGAGACCTGGAAACCTCTGTCACTATTCATTGACAGTAATTAAAATGCCCGCATTAAGCATTTCAAGAGAATGTTTAACCCCAAGATACCCTTTAAGGGTCTCCATGAGATACTCTCTTTCCCTCTGAGCCTTCATTATTTTATTTCTGGTTCGGGTAATGGCACTGCGCATATCCTTACCATACCATTTCATACGGCTTTCCTGAAGCTCAAGCTTTTCTTCCAGCTCCCGAATTGTTCTGCCGAAGGACTCCCGTACCTTTTCAATTTCCGGATCAACCTTAAAGTCAAGACTATCACTCATATCCATAATGCGGTCGCTTATTTTTTCCTGAAGCCGCCGGTGCACCTGATCAATCAGGCCGGGCATCCCGCTTAAAACTTCCTTTATCTCCCCTTCATACCGCTCGGGGGGGATACCATAGATTCCTGTCTGTTCGACTGCCTCTCTTTCAATTTCTAAAAGTTCACAGGTTCCCGGTGACATGGAGGGAAAGACTGCAACAGTAAAAAGTTCCCTGGTAACCTGGACAGATGTAAACGTTACCAGGTAGTTACAGACCAGACCAACCCGTTCAGAATTCCCCTTGATAATCCTGACGCCGGTCTCACCGGAAAATTCACTCCCCTGAACATAATTGAAAAGCCGGTCAATTATGGGATGACCGAAGGCGAGAAATTCAAGGTTTTCATTTTCCATGGCCGCCGTGCTGTCAAAGGTCCCATACTTCCCCTTCACGACATCATCACTGTACCGGACAGGAAAAAGATTATTCCCGCGGTGACGCCTGGAAAGATATTGAAGAGGGAAGTCATCTTCTTCCTGGAGAAGTTCGATAAAATGCTCGAGCCGCTGGTTGGTAAACTGCCGCTCCTTAAGGGTTATACGGTAATATTCATCGTAGTTAAAATCCATACGGCTGGTTACGGTCAGCTCTGAAAGTTTTTCATAATGAACCCGGGCCGCCTGAACCCGTTCATCAAGCTCCTGGTCGATGGCCTTTTTCTTTTTTCTTCCCGCAGCCATTTCCATAAAAAGATTGTTTAGTTTCAATTCATCTTCTATCTGTCCAAGCATAATATCCGGCGGCCCTATTGATTCTTCAAAAAGCTTCAGTTTATGGGTAAGAACCTCAAGAACACGCTCTGCCACAGTACCGGCAGTAGAAAAATTAAAGATCATTACATCATTGGGCTGGCCAAAACGGTGAATTCTTCCGATACGCTGCTCAATTTTGAGGGGAGACCAGGGAAGGTCATAGTTAATAAGAACATCACAAAACTGCATGTTCCGGCCTTCTCCCCCGGCTTCTGTTGGAATAATAATTTCAGCCCGCTCCTTGAAATCAAGAATGGCCTGTTCCTTCTCATCGGCACTCATAGATCCGTTAAAGATGACAATATCATACACCTTGAGCAGTTCGGCCAGATAATCCTGGGTAGTTCTGAACTGGGTAAAAATAATAAACTTCTTTTTACCCTTTTTTTTCAAAGAGGCAAGAAGCTCGACAAGTTTTTCACCTTTTTTATCAACCTCGATTTTTTCAGCAAGGGTAATGAGCCGTTGAATCACCTTGAGTTCAAGCTTCAACTCAGCAACAGTCTTTTCCAGGGAAAGATCAGTACACGATTCAACCCCTTCACCATCAAAATCTTCAGGGTCAGGGTCGAGAGAGATTCCCGGATCAGAAGGCAGAAGAGTTCCTGACTCAGCGCGTTCAACCATTTCACTTAATTTCGCATAACGGTTACAAAGAGCCCTTTTGAGGGCATGGGATGAAGAATCAAGAAGTTTCTGAAAAACGGTCATGACAAAACCCACAGCCCTGTTTTCTGACTGAAGGGCCCGGTTGAACTCTTCTACAACATACCGGGTCGTTTCTTCATAAAGAAGCCGTTCATCGGGATAGAGTTCAAATTTTATGGTGCGGGCATGCCGCAGAGTAAAGCCCCCTACTTCCTTTTTTGTTCTCCGCAAAACAACCGGGGAAATTTTGTCCCTGAGAGAAGAAACATCGGCCCCCTCATGGCAGTAGTCATTACTGAAAGACTGGAAAGGCCCAAGTATATTTTTATCCACAAGAGAGATCAGGTAATAGAGTTCTTCGAGTCTGCCCCGAAAGGGGGTTGCAGAAAGAAGAAGCAGTGCCTTCGTTCTGGCGGCAACAATATCCGCCATAACAAAGGCCTGGGTAGCGCTGTTGGCATCACGACGCAGGCGATGAGCCTCATCAAACACCACCGCGTCCCAGGGAGTCTCTTTCAGGTCTTCCCTGAAAGCGTCATTTTTCATAAAATCAAGAGAACAGATAATCCGGTTATGAATCATCCAGGGGTTGCCTTTCTCACCCGCTTCTTTCTGTGCCCTGTTGAGAGCCTTCCGATCAATGATTACAAACTCTTCATTGAACTTGCTTTTCATCTCATGCTGCCACTGGAAAAGAAGCGATGCGGGACAGGCGATCAGAATCCTCTGGTAGTTGTACCGGTAAATCAACTCTTTCAAGACAAGGCCGGCTTCAACAGTTTTTCCCAGGCCCACTTCATCGGCAATAAGAAATCGCTGTTTCAAGGAATCTACTATCTTATAGGTACTTTCAACCTGATGGGCAAGTATCCTGGTTCTTGAATTCGAAAGGGAAAGAATCTTGTTATTGGCATAGGCAAGGGGAAGCAGGTAGGCCTCGGTCTTCAGATAAAACCTTTTACCCCCCTCAAAGGGATAAAACTGAAGCCGGTTTAAAATTTCCGCTTCTCCCGGAATAGTCTTTTCACCCGGGTCCCTGTCATCTGCATCAGTACCCTGAGAGAAAAGATCCAGTTCTGTTTCTTGTAATTCTGCTTTCATCAAGTCCAGTGTTAAAGGAAGTATTGCGTTCAGCCGGGTTCCGGATTATCACCGG
>CAZPEK010000086.1:0-10854 GCA_964585555.1 uncultured Leptospirales bacterium
CGATTGTTGACAGGAGTGAGCGTCTGGCGGGAATTGTAACCTATGATGATGCGATTGATATTATACGCGACGAGGAAACAGAAGACCTTGAGAAGCTGATGGCTATCAGCGGCGGGGTGGAAGAAAAAAGCTACCTCGAGGTACCGGCCTTTGTACATTTTAAGAAAAGGGCTTTTTGGGTTATAACACTTGCATTTTTTGGGCTTTTAACCGGATTGATCGTTGAAGCCTTTCAGGAAACCCTTCAGGCGTTGATAATTCTTACTTTTTATATGCCTCTTCTTAATGCGGCAGGTGGGAATACCGGGTCACAGTCTGCAACAGTGGTGCTTCGTTCTTTGACCTTGAACGAACTTGATCCGGGAGATATTTTAAAGGTTTTAAAGAAAGAATTTTTTATCAGCTTCGGACTGTCTGTTTGCCTCGGCTCCATGACCTTTGCACGGGTATATTTTTTCCCCGGAGCGGGAGTGCCTGAAACGTTCACCCTTTTGAATGTTTCACTGGTGATAGGGATCAGCCTCTCTCTCCAGGTGCTCTGGTCTACAATTTTCGGGGCCTTTATTCCCCTTCTGGCGACGCGTCTTAAGGTTGACCCCGCAGTAGTCTCAAGCCCCCTGCTGACGACCTTTGTCGACATGGGGGGTATTGTGATTTACTTTACCATGGCAAAGCTGATTCTGGGGATATAATCTTAAAGCTGACCCCCTCTGTCACTTTGTGACATCTCCCCCTTAGTAAGGGGGAGAAAAATGTTCAATATACAACTTTATTTTTTGTATTACGCTGCTTATGTCAGTAATTATTTCTTCATTAGTAAAACGTAAAACTTTTATACCAAGGTTTTCAATAATAGTTTGCCGTAATTGGTCGTTTTTTTTTACATCAGGGGCTTCATGATATTTTCCATCTACTTCGATTGCAATACGAACTTCAGGGGAATAAAAATCAATAATATATGGCCCGATGCTGTACTGGCGCCTGAATTTTATATTATTCTACTGTCGTTTTCGTAATTGTAACCAGAGTAAAATTTCTACTTCAGTCATATTATTTCTAAGAGCTTTTCGTTTTTCTTTTTCCATTGTCCGGTTATAGATTATTGTCAGCATATTCTCCTCATCTCCCCCCTTAGTAAGGGGGGAGACCGAGAGGGGGGTAAGATAAAGTATTGTATCCCTCAGAGAGTAAACGAAAAGTGCAAATGATAAATGAATAATTTTTTTAATATTACCGTATTCTTCGTTTGAATGCTTTGTCAATATTTTACCCTGTAAAGGCTTACTCTGCAGGGGCGGGGACTGGTGCCGCATACAAAAGATAAAAGGATCAGTAAGAAAAACTGAATAATTATAGCAATTTTATATTCTTATTCATCGAGAATCCTTCGAATAACATACCCCGCAGCCATAAGCCCGAAGATTCCGGGAAGATACGAGATACTGCCAACCGGGCCGCCCCCTTCGGGGGATTTTTTTTTCGCCGGCTCTTCGGTAGAATAGACCACCGGCACATCTTTATAAATCTGTCGGTCCCTGAGGCCCTTGCGGACTTTTTTTGCCAGGGGGCAGTAGCTGGTCTTTGAAATATCTGCAACCAGTACCTTTGAGGGATCAAGGCGGTTCCCGGCGCCCATGGATGAGATGAAAGTTTTTTTGTTTTCAAGGAGCTGTACAAGAAGCTCTATTTTAGCCGGAATATCGTCTATGGCGTCAACGGCATATTGAAAATCACTGCTGATAATATCAGGGATGTTTTCTGGCGTCAGCCTGACCTGGTGTATATGGAGCTTCAGGTCAGGATTGATTAATCGCAGACGTTCTTCTGCCGCTTCTGTTTTGTCTCTGCCCATGGTTGAGTCAAGGGCAATAATCTGCCGGTTGATGTTGGTCGCCGCAACAGTATCAAAGTCATAAATATGAAGGGTGCCTATGCCCGCCCGGGCCAGGGCTTCAAGGGCGTAGCCCCCGACGCCCCCGAGTCCGAATATGGCAGCTGAGGCGTCACGGAGCTTTTTAATGCCTTCACTTCCTGTTATTATTTCTGTTCTTGATTGATCCATGGCTCAGGCCCTCTGTTCCGGGGCAAGGTTGAATATTCTATAGGCATTTGTCGTAGTCTCCAGGGCTATCTCTTCGGCTGATTTTTCAAGTATATCCGCGGCGGCCCTGAGATTATAGACAATATTCGCGGGAACATTGGGAGATGCTGGATCGGTTTTAACTTCAACAGGCGGAATATCAGGGCTGTCGGTCTCAAGGAGAAAGTGGCGGGGGTAAATCTTTTTAAGGAGATTTTTTCTTTTTCGGCTGTTTCGGTAGGTCAGTATTCCACCCATGGAAAAAGAAACCCCAAGGGGCATGAAATTCTCAGCAACTTCAGGGCTTCCGCTAAAGCTGTGAATGATGCCCCCGGCTTCTGGCATACTGACACGTTTGATGCTTTTAAGCAGCTCCTGCCAGGCGCCGCGGCAGTGCATGATGACCGGCAGGTTCAGCTCCCGGGCGACGGCCAGCTGCTTTTCGAAAAAAGGTACCTGCTGCTCAAGAGAGGGGAAGTCTACTTTAATGTCGAGGCCGATCTCTCCAATGGCAACGGCCCCCTTTTGCGCCTCGTCTCCAAGCAGGTCGAGGGAAGAGAAAAAAGATTCATCAAGATACCAGGGGTGAACACCCAGGGCGCATTCAACCTCTTCGTGACGGGCTGCAAGACCGAGAGAGACAGGCCATTGTTCAGGGGTGATAGAGGAAGTGATCAGTTTCTTTACCCCCGCATCAACAGCGTCGCGAAGAACTGCATCAAGGTTTTTATACAGGTAGCTGCTTTCGAGGTGACAGTGAACGTCAACCAGTTCCATGACTATTCACCTATGATTTTCACCATAACCCGCTTGGGCCGTCTTCCGTCAAATTCCGCGTAGTATATCTGCTCCCAGGGTCCGAAGTCGAGCTGCCCTTCGGTAATGGCCACAACAACTTCCCTTCCCATAATGGTCCGTTTAATATGGGCGTCACCGTTATCTTCTCCGGTTCGGTTGTGCCGGTAGAGGCTTAAAGGCTCATGGGGGACTAGTTTTTCGAGAAAGTCATCAAAGTCCTGGATGAGACCGCTCTCCGCGTCGTTGATGTAAACCGAGGCGGTTATGTGCATGGCATTTACCAGGCAGAGTCCCTCGGTGATGCCGCTTTTTTTCAGAACCTCATCAACGTCCCTGGTTATATTCAGGTACTCTCTTCTTGATGAGGTATTAAAGGTCAGGTATTCGCGATGTGATTTCATGTGTACCTCTATTGATTTATTTTTACCCGGCCAAAAAATATTGACGAGATATTAAAAAAGAGAGCCAGGGGAAAGGCGGCAAAAAAGGTAAAAATTACCAGGTATGAAAAACCGGTAATGTAGCCGATTGCAGCAACAGGATTGAAAAGCCCCTTTGCTGAATTTTTAAGCATTCCGAGGGTTGAGGCCCGGGGGGTGATGCTGTAGATAATATCCGTGAAGTAAGACTTCATGGTGATACCCTTAAGGATCTTCGGGTAGGCGGCGCTGATTTTCCACTGGACAGCCTGGGTTATCCCGGTGCTGTATTTAAGAAGAAAGAAAAGAATCAAAAAGGCGAAAAAGAGAATTGAAAGTGAAATGATCAGGTAGATAAGTACATTGAGCCATCGTTCCTGTATGGAAATCTTCATTTCAATAAAAATATCTTTTATGCTTCCCGCTTCACTCACCAGGGGAGGGAAGATGGCAAAAATGAAGATTGCCGCAAGGATGACCGCAAAATTAAGAAGCTGTATCGGTATGGTGAAGAGGGCCATTAGTATCGGTCCCGCTACCGGTATCTGGGAAATCACTGAGAAGCCCGCTTCTATCAGGATGATAAGGGTTATCATGATGGCGGTAATAAAGGCAATACCGGCAATATAATGAATTTTTTTAAAGGTAGCCTTAACTGAGGTGCGGGTAATTTTTGCAGCCCCGTCAGGTACTGTAACGATTCGGTACACCCCTGCGTAACCGAGAAGCAGGGTGACAAAGGCAAGGAAAAGGCCGAAATTTTGAAGGAAGAAAAAGAAATAGCTTTTTCTCGGTACCGTAAAGCTGAGAAGCATAAAAAGGCCAAGGAGGACAATCCCCATGCCAAGAAACAGCCAGGTAAGCATAAAGCTCTGGCGGAAATTTTTAACAATAAAGGTTCTTCCGGTGCTGAGGGGCGAGTTTTCCATTTAATATCTCCAGAGTTCTGAAGGCAGCCTGGACAGGCAGCCTGATTTATTTTTTTTATGCCGGTAGTTTTTCATGGTGCTGGAAAAAAGCAACCAAAATTCGGTCTAAGAGCGGGGCTTTTACTTCCTTTTTCAAAAAACACTCCCCTGAATCCCCGGTGGGCTGATTTTTCCTGAAGTCGACGATGTCCCAAAGGCGACGATGCGGTTCATCGCCTTTAATGCTCCAGGAAGCCGCAATGGGAAATCAGAGGGCATGTACTAGTGAAACTGCTATTAAATTTTTAATAGCCATCGTTTATTTTTGTCTGCCGATAATATTCTTGACATAAAGTATATATTAATTATTATATGTGTTTCAGGAGAAGTTAGAATTTTTTATGCGAATTGGCATTTATCCAGGATCCTTTGATCCTCTTACTTATGGTCATCTCGATATAATCAAGAGATCAAAGAATATATGCGACAAAATTATCGTTGCTATTGCCAGAAACAGTGAGAAATCAGGCCTCTTTTCATTCAAAGAGAGGCTGGAAATGTTTGAGCACTGTTGCAGGGAGTATGGGGACTATATCGAAATTGTTGCTTTTGACGGGCTTTTAATTGATTACTGTCGTGAAAGGAATATATCATTTATAATTCGCGGGCTCAGGTCTGTGAGTGATTTTGAATATGAAAATCCTATAGCTGCAGTAAATCATAAACTGGCACCGGAGATTGAAACAATCTTTATGATGTCCCGCGAAGAAACCTCACTGGTATCTTCCCGACTGGTAAAAGAAGTGGCAAGCTTTCATGGCGACACTTCGAGCCTGGTTCCTCAATTCGTTTCAGAAAAAATTCAACTAAAATACTCCAAGCCCGGGAAATAGATCTTCAGATTGATTTTTTTCCTGACCTGAGTATCCCTTCTCCCTGATTTTAATATACCGGAGAAAATTGCCGCTTAGAGGGCGTCAGTTCTCGAATCCGGAAAAAAGGGGGCTTACTATGACAATTATAATTCTCATCTGTGCTCTCCCTGTGACTGCCGTTATCGGATATGCGATCAGATCATATCTCGGCAGAATAAAACTAAGCTCTGCAGAGTCAAAATCTCATAGAATTTTACAAGATGCGGTCAAAGATGCTGAGAATAAGCGGAAAGAACTGCTTATCGAGGCAAAGGACCAGCTGTTGAAAGAAAAAAACCTCATGGAAAAAGAAATGAGGGAACGTCGCCAGGAAGTGGTGATATCTGAAAAGCGTCTGGTTCAAAAAGAAGAAAGCATTGACGAACGAAGCAGGGAAGTTGAGAAAACAGAGAAGATAGTTCAGCTTAAAGAGCAGGAAAATAAAGAAAAAGAAGAAGAACTTAAACAGGAATTTGAACGGCACAACAGGGAACTGGAAAGAATTTCAGGAATGACCCAGGAGGAAGCGAAAACAGCCCTTCTGAAAAATCTTGAAAATGAAGTGAAGTTTGAATCCACTAAGCTTATCAATAAAATTGAAGAGGAAGCCCGGCGTACCGCTGATAAAAAAGCGAAGGATATCATTATCTCGGCTATTCAGCGTAACGCTTCAGAGCATACCTCTGAAAGTACTGTAACCACGGTATCACTTCCTTCAGATGAAATGAAGGGAAGAATTATCGGTCGCGAAGGAAGAAATATCCGCACCCTGGAGAACCTTACCGGCGTGGACATGATAATTGATGATACTCCAGAGGTTGTGGTTATATCAGGTTTTGATCCTGTACGCCGGGAGATTGCCCGGATTTCACTTGAACGGTTGATCCAGAACGGAAGAATTCATCCTGCC
Source organism: uncultured Leptospirales bacterium (assembly GCA_964585555.1). Classification (GTDB taxonomy): domain Bacteria; phylum Spirochaetota; class UBA4802; order UBA4802; family UBA5550; genus CAZHNW01. The sequence continues at coordinate 6,030 of CAZPEK010000086.1, forward strand.
AGGATTGAAGAAGTTGTGAACAAAGTTACCAGTGAAATTGAAGAGTCAATGCTTGAAGAGGGCGAAAAGGCAGCCTATGAACTCGGTATACCGGGACTCAGCAGCGATGCCCTGTACCATATCGGGAAACTGAGGTACCGGACAAGCTACGGCCAGAATGTTCTTGATCACAGCAAGGATGTGGCAAACCTGGCGGGTATCATGGCGGGTGAAATGAATCTTGATACTCAACTTGCCAAACGTGCCGGTCTGCTTCACGACATTGGGAAAGGAAGTGTTGTCGAGGGAGAAGGTGCTCATGCCCTGGTTGGAGCTGAGATGGCTAAAAAGTTTGGTGAGTCAGACAAGTGTGTTAACGTTATTGCTTCTCACCACAATGATCGGGAGCAGGAGACCTTTGAAGCGGTACTGGTTCAGGTTGCTGATGCGATTTCAGCATCACGTCCCGGAGCGCGTCGCGAGTCACTTGATACCTATCTTAAGCGTCTTGAAAATCTTGAGAACATTGCCCAGAGCTTTAAAGGGGTTGATAAATGTTTCGCTATTCAGGCGGGACGTGAACTCCGTGTTATGGTTGATAACACCCTGGTTGATGACAGCAAGGCAGAGGGCATGGCCCGTGATATTGCCACCAAGATTGAATCTGAATTGAAGTATCCGGGTATTGTTCGCGTAACGGTTATCCGGGAGACTAGAATTATTGATTATGCAAAGTAACTAATTACATAAATAAAATTCAGCAGGGGCGGTTCTCTTCGCCCCTGTTTTTATTTTAAAAGGAAGTTTACATGAGTGCAGCTTTAACTATTCTCGCTGTTGGTGATGTTGTCGGCAGGCCGGGGCGTAATGTCCTTGCTGATAACCTTCAGGCCCTTGTTGATATTCATCGCATAGACGCGGTAATTGTCAATGGTGAAAATGCCGCCGGGGGAAGATCTATCACCCCGGAAATCTTTAAAGATTTCATGGAACTTGGTGTTGATGTGGTTACCACCGGCAACCATGTCTGGGACAACAATGATGTATTGGAAATTATTGAAGATGAAGACAATCTTCTCCGTCCCGATAACTTTCCTCCCGGGGTACCGGGAAAGGGGTGGCATCTTTTCCAGGTTCGGGGGACATCTATCTGCATCATGAATCTTATGGGGCGATCCAGTATGGATCCCATTGATTGTCCCTTCAGAGCCTTTGACCGTCTCTACGAAGAAGTGGGGCAAAAGGCTGATATCATAGTTGTCGACTTTCATGCAGAAACAACTTCTGAAAAAAGGGCCTTCGGCTGGTATGTTGACGGGAGAGCCTCGGCAGTCTACGGTACCCATACCCATGTTCAAACCGCGGATGAAGAGATTCTTCCAGGGGGGACGGGTTATATTACCGATGCAGGCATGACAGGACCTTTTGATTCGGTGATTGGTATGAGAAAGGAAGAATCAATACGGCGGTTTCTTTCCCGTACCCGGGTGCGGTTTGAAGTGGCAACGGGTAATCCGAGAATTAATGGAATAATTTTTAAAATCGGAAAAAACGGAAAGACCGAATCTTTAAAGCGTATCAATCAGTGACCCTTTTTTAAAATTATCTTTTCAAGATCATCGGCAGAGAAGGTATACTTCTCTCTGCAGAAAGTGCATTCAACTTCCGCCCCCTTATCTTTTTCGATCATGTCCCGAAGTTCTTTTTCTTCAATTCCCTGAAGTGTTTCCTGCAAAAGTTCACGGTTGCATCGGCATTGGGCCCTGAGGGGAACCTGTTCGAGTATCTCCATATCTTTATATTGAAACAGCCCCTGGAGAACCGTTACGGTGTCTTCCCCTTCGAGAAGAGATTTTCCAAGCGGTTTTGCCATGTTTTTTATTCGTCTTTCGAGCTCTTCTATCGTATGGTCTGGAGTATCGGGAAAAGTCTGTATCAGAATTCCACCTGAAGCGGCTATGGCGCCTTCACTGTCAAGCTCAAGGGCGATGATAAGGGCTGATGGAATCTGTTCAGATGTAGTCAGGTAGTAGGAAACTTCCCCCGCCACATCTCCATAAAGCAGCGGAAGAGTGGATGTATAGGGCTCACGCATGCCGAGATCACGGATCACCGAAAGAAAGCCGGCGCCGATGCTTTTTGAAAAGCTTATTTTTCCGATGTCATGGGTCAGGTCGAGGCGGGGATTTTTAACATAGCCGCGGATATTTCCCCGGGCATCACACTGGACATGTACCTCGCCGATGGGGCCGTCACCAAAAAATTTTAATGATACGGTCTGAGGTGAATCGGGCTTCATGGTTGCCCCGAGAAGAGCGGCTGCATTTATTGCTCGCCCGAGGGCCACGGTGGCATTGGGCGTGGTCTCATGAATCGCCGTCAGTTCAGTTGCTGTCTGGAGCGACGAAACGGTATAGGCCCTCAGTTTGAGTTCGTCGCAGATGATTCGTGAAATGGTATCCATGGTGTTTTCCTGTACTATGTTATGTTTTAGCAGGTAAGTTTATTCAAGCCGGGTGTCAAGTTTTTTTGCTGTATTTTCATTAAGGTTATTCCCTTAATGTGTAATGTTTTTTGTCACCACTGAAAAAATTTACTGTAAACGAAACATCGGGGAATGCAGTTGTAAAATCTTTGAAGCGGTAACGTTTTTAGTCTGAATTTTCCCTGGAGTCTCGCAGGTAATCCTGCCGGTCCCGGTAATACCTTCCTCTTCCATTGCCTTTACCCCGGCCGCGGTAATCTTTTTCCTTGTACTGCCGGGTTGACTGGCCCCGCTTGAACTGGTCGTTAAGGTCTGTCAGCCAGCTTACCGGCGGCACATTCAGTACCGAAAGTATAAGAAAAAGAAGGGTCAACGCGGCGGTAATCACCAGGGGACGATTGAAAACTTTTTCACTTCTGTTTTTCAGGTAACTTGCCAGTGTATCCCAGTTTATGTAAGTGTGAAGTATACCGAGAATCAAAAAGAAAAGTGCAAAGATAATGTGAAAGGCTTCCCATGAATCTTTGCTGATAAATAAAAACTGCCATCCGGTCATACGGGCAACCCTGCAGCTCGGGGCAAAGTAGAGGGCGATTCCCGAGATCACCATGATTATAAAGGCAAAGGTAATGCCGATTGATATATAGGGGCGTAGTGATTTTTTCATGTTATGCATCGCCCCGTACCAGTCTTCCGCCGCATTGCGGGCAGGTCATATCAGCACAGGGTACGCCTCTCTGATGGGGAAAAGTTTTATTGCAGTTGAGACAGAGGCATTTTGATGTGAAACCAGCCCCTCGTCCTTTACCGCTGCCTCTTTGTCTCGATGGATTCCCGGCTACGCGGTTTATGCTGTTTTTTGAAGCCGTGGTGAGTATAGATTTTTTTTTATTGTCTGAGGGTATTTTCGGGTGTTGTGCAGCTGTTTTCAAGGCAGTATCAAAGGATAGAGCCTGGGTAGGGCATTCTTTGATGCAAAGACCGCATTCAAGGCATGCGTCCCTGTCAATTTCTACCTGATCGGTCAGGGTAATTGCACCTGCAGGACATGCCGAGACGCAGGCACCACAGAGGGTACATTTTTCTTTATCAATTAAAATTGTCATTATTTTATCTCTTTATTAAGCTGTTTCCCGCTGCCACAGGGACAGCGGGATATGAGACCTTAACAGCCTTATTTTTCTTTTGCAGCCAGTTCTTCGAGTTCAGCTATTCTTTCATTGGCCAGCTGAACTTCCTGCTCCATAAACCTGGCTCTTGCTTTGAGCATGCGAACTTCGTCTTCGGGACGCAGTTCGGGAGCCGGCTGCTGGGGGGCAGGGGCGTAGCCGTAGCCGGGGGCATTGTAGTAGTCAGGGCCTCCCCATCTGCGGAATCCTGCGCCTCTCTGAAAGCCCCCGCCGCGGAACCCTCTGCCCGGGGCACTGTTGTATCTTCCTCTTCCCCCTGTGGTGAATCCGGGGTTTGTATTTCCTGAACAGTATCCGGCACCTCTTCCCGTCATGGGGCCGAATCCTTCTGGGCCTCTTCTATCTCCGCCTGGCATGTTGCACCTCCATCGTTCTATTTGTGCATAAAGTTCTTTTAAAGACCGGCTTTTACTTCCTTTCAAAAATTAAAAATAATTAATCGAAAAGGAAGTTTATTAAGCCTGTTTTCAAGTATCTGCCTGTCTGTATAAAGTCTACAGAGAGTTGTTCTCTCTGCATTGACTGCATAATCCGTAAAAGCTGATTGCATGATCGGATATTTTGAAATTATATTTCTTTTCCAGTCTTTTACGGGTTTTTTCAATTAAACCCTGTTCTTCGTTCATGAATTCTGAATAATCTATGACGTTTTTGCATCTGACGCATACCAGGTGATGATGATGTCTGCCGCTGTCACTGCTGTTAATTAATTCATACCGGGCCTTGCCTTCGCCGAAATCGAATTTTTGTACTATTCCCATTTGAAGGAAAACCTCAAGGGTTCGGTATACCGTTGTGAGGCCTATGCCGGGGTTTTCTCCATGGGCCCGGATATAAATGTCTGCGGCGGTAAGGTGCTCGTCTGTTTCGGAAAGTATGTTCATGACAACCTCCCGGGGTTCTGTTATCCGCATTCCCAGGTTGTGAAACCGGTTATGCCACCATGCGCCGCGTCTTCGCAATTCAGGACTCCTTTCTTATTGAAAATGGTTTTCATTAACAATATACGGACAGGGGTGGTAAATTTCAAGAAAATTTTTTATTTTATTGCCAGTAAGCAGAGAGTAGGGATGAGATGTGATATTAAAAAAATTACTTGCACAGCCGGCCCGGTGTGCAAGGATCAGAAACTGTAAATAGTGCATGGAAGGGGCTGATGAACTGTATTTTT
>CAZPEK010000087.1:0-10844 GCA_964585555.1 uncultured Leptospirales bacterium
TATTATTCTTCCTCTCAAAAAGGAAAAAAAATAAAACTCCCCCTCCCGGGGAAAAATATTAATCTCAAAAAAATATTCAACATCGAAGAATAATATCATACATGAAATTATTCTCTAAATATCCAATAAACTCCTTTTGGGAGCATCACATTACGGATAAAATATATACTCGAAGAAAAGAATTACTTGAACCATTTCAACCATTTATATATAATAGACTCGTATTTTAAAAATACAGAAGATTTTTGTCCCTTGCCAATAAAAAACAAATATGAAAAATGAGACTATGGATATAAACCTGACCATATCAAAGAAAAAAAGATGCCTGATTAAACTCGATGGAAAGTTCAACATTGAATCTGTACCGATGTTTGAAGAAAAAATGGAAGAAACATTTGAGAATGAGATCAACGCTATTATCTTTGATTTCAAAAAACTTAAACTGATCGATTCTTCGGGAATCGGTTCATTGATAAAGGCTCTTAATACAGCAAAAAACAGGGATATTCTTTTCTATATGTTCAACGTATCTGATGAAATAAATAATATATTTATTGTATCATACCTTGATAAATTCTTTAAAATCAAAACCAGAGCCGAACTCAACCAGCTCTACCCTGAGCTCGATTTATGAGATAAAGCCTTCTTCTGAAAGCTTTTTCATCAGTTCATTGTCCCCTGTATCTTTTATATTTTTCCCACCAAGCATCTTTTCCACATATTTTGCCAGTATGTCGACTTCTATATTTACAGAAGCCCCTTCCCTCCATTCTTCGATAATGGTATTTTCAATTGTTTCCGGAATCAGGTAGAGACTAAACGTATCTTCAAGGGCTTCGACAACCGTAAGAGAAATCCCGTCAACAGTAACAGAACCTTTGCTGACAATATATCTCATAATATTCGCTTTGGCTTCAACAGATACCTCAACACCGGAAGAATCCTTTTTTATATATTTTATCTTCCCCGCACCATCAACATGTCCCTGTACGATGTGACCGCCAAAGCGTGAGGAGGGGGTCATGGCACGTTCAAGATTTATCGGGCTTCCTGTTTTTAATTTTCCCAGTGTCGTAACGCCAAGGGTCACCTTTGATACAAAGACCGAAAAGCTCTCCTTTGTCACAGCAGTAACGGTCTGGCAGGCGCCATTAACGGCAACAGAATCACCGGTAGCGGTTCCCTCGAGAACTCTTGCTGCCTGAATCACAAGAATACGTCCATCCCCGTTTTCAAGTACACTCTTCACGGTGCCGACTTCTTCAATTAATCCTGTAAACACTTCATGCCTCACATCATTTCAAAATTGTACTTTTCCCGATACCCATGGGTTATCATATCAGGGCCCGCCATTGCCATTGTAATATCATTGAGAAAGAGAGCCTCTTTCATCAGTTTTTTTTCCTGACCCTCCAGGGGACTTTTTCCACAGCCGATAATTTTGGGAGCCGTCACATAAAGAAACTGGTCTATTTCTCCGGCATCAAGAAAGGAACCGGCAAGGAGACTTCCCCCTTCAAGCATGACGTACATAATACCACGGTCTGCAAGTGCATCAAGAAGATTATGTATAAATTCTATCTGGTCAGCTGAAGACAAAAGGCACAACTTATCTTTATTCAATTTTTTTTCAAGGGAGGCATTATTTTTGAAAATCTCTTTAACTTTATCTTCCTTTTCAAAAATAAGATAGTTATCATCATTAAAAAAATTCTTTTTAAAATCTACCTGGTCGGGCAGCCCCGCAAGAACCCTCAGGGGCTGAGCGGCACATGGATCGTCATTTTCCATGAGCCGGCGAAAGAAATAATTATCCCGCCCCAGTATATTTGCCCCATCATCGTGAAGCCTCTGGTGGATAGAAGAATCAAAATCATCAAGCCGCACTGTCAGCGACGGGTCATCCATGAGAAAGGTATTTTTTCCCACGATTACGGCATCTATTTTCTGACGCAGCTTATGGGCCAGCAATCGGCTGAAGGGAGAGGAAATCCACCGGGAGTCGCCGGAGGAAGTGGATATCCTGCCATCCATGGTTGCCGCGCATTTATGCACAACATAGGGTCTCTTTCTGAGTATCAGTTTTTTAAAGGGCCGAATCAGGTCTGCAGCCGCTTCAGAATACTGATGCATCATATCAACTTTTACACCGGCAGCCTTAAGTTTCTGAATCCCCTTTCCCGCCACAAGGGGATTGGGGTCGAGTATTGGTATATGCACAACCGTGATTCCCGATTCGATAATCGCATCGGCACAGGGGGGCGTTTTACCGAAATGACTGCAGGGCTCAAGGGATATATATATTTCTGCCCCCTTCAACACAGGGCCCTGCTGCCCGACAAAAATATCACGGGCTTTTTTCAAAGCTACAACTTCGGCATGATCCGAACCTGCTTCGCAGGTGCCTCCCCGGGAAATCACCTTATTATCTTTAACAATAACTGCGCCCACTGCTGGATTCGGTGATGTTGACCCGATCTTTGAAAAAGCGATTTTAAGGGCTTCTTCCATAAAGGGAGATTTGTTCATATTTTACCTGTCCCGAATCGATTAAATATACGCTGCTGATCACGGTACATTTCAAGTTCCCTGGTGGCAAGCCGGCTGATACGGCCACGCAGAAATCCATTATGGCGGTCTGCCAGCCGGTATCCCCCGACAATACTTCCGGTATAGAAAAAGGTCGCCACAGCCCCTAAGAATATCCCTGCAGATGGTGTATTATAACGAAAGCCAAGATAACTCAGAGAAGCACAGATAGATATAGCAACAAAAGAAACTATTCCTGTACCGGTTTCTCCACCATATATGTACCCCATTCCCGGTACCAGCCCCAGAGCGGCGCCGACAAAGGGAGACTTCATTGATTCAAACAAAGCAGTACCCTCACTTTTAAGTTTTGGATAATCATTGAGACTGCCGGCTTTTATCAGCTTAAAGAATTCTTCTTCTGCGCCATGAGATCCTTTCATCAGTGAAAGATACAACTTCCTTTTACTAAAAAAAATATTTAATTCTTTATCTTTAACATTGCCCCACTGCAGAATTCCCTCTTCGGCTTTTTTATAATTACCCGTCATCAGGTAGCTGTCAACATGAAGAATCCCCGAGACAGGAAAAGGCTTTACACCATAGTTCAGATGTACCGATGGGACAGCCTTAAACTGGCCTCCCCTGAAAAGAAGAAACTCTTCGGAAACAACAAATGACTGAAGGGGAAAAGTATCAGGGTAATACGAATAGATACGACGAAGTTCATGGGCTGCCCGGTAGTATTCTTTTTTAGCGACTAAGCGGGAGTAAAAGCCTGTTAGATTTTTTTTGCTGTAGTATTCCGGCAGGGGAACCGCATTTTCAGCACTCCCCTGCCCGATGAGAACAAAAAGGACAAGGAGTGCTGTAGCAGCGAATTTTTTCACGTCCTGAAAATTACTTACTGAATCTTTTTTCCCAGGCAACAAGAATCGGTGAAGCGACATAGAGAGATGAATAGGTACCAACAAAAATACCGAAGAGCAGTACCATGGCAAATTCATTAAGCACCGCACCGCCGATCAGGTAGAGGGCCAGTACGGCAAACAGAGTTGTCAATGACGTAAGCAGCGTTCTGTTAATTGACTGGCTGATACCCTTGTTTATTGTATCGAGAAAGGTCATCTTTGCTTTTATCTGAACATTCTCCCGAATCCGGTCAAAAATAACAATCGTGTCATTGACTGAATAACCAAAGATCGTCAAAAGAGCAGCAACAACAGGAATATTCATCTCAACCCCGGAAAAACCGATAAAGGCAACGGAGAGACCAATATCATGGACCAACGCGGCCATGGCGCCGACAGAGTATTTAAACTCAAAGCGAAAGGAAAGATAAATTGTCATAAGAATCATCGCCACCATAAAGAGCTTAATAGCGTCTCTTTTCAATATATCCCCGATCGCGGGACCAACATTCTCTTCGCTCAAAAATTCAATTTTCGAAAAAGCACCACTGAGAGTTTTTTTAACGTCTTCGAGCCCGCTGTCAGAACCCTTGTCTCCCGCCTTGAGCTTCGTTGAGACGATATATTCATTTAAACTATCTTCACCAATCTGCTGGACCAGAGGATTGTACTTCACCAGGGCGTTTCTGATATCTTTTTCTTTTACACCCTGTTCAAACTTGGCGATAATTTTAACACCACCGACAAAATCGATTCCAAAGTTAAAACCACCCTGTACAACAGTGCCTGAAACAAAAACAATAAAAAGCAGAGCAGACATCCCAATGGCTATATATCTGAATTTTAGAAAATTTATTACCCGTTTCAAAATGAGTCTCCTTATATATGCAGTTTCTTAATCTTTTTATTAAGAGAGATGATCTCATAAACAAATCGTGTTACATAAAGGGCGACGAACATACTCGACAGGATACCAATAAAAAGTATAACCGCGAATCCCTTAATAGGACCTGTCCCGAACTGAGACAGAATAAAGGCGGCAATCAGTGTCGTCAGGTTAGCGTCAAAAATTGTCCAGAAGGCTTTATCAAAACCGTAGACAATTGCCATTCTGACCGACTTACCGCCTGCAATTTCTTCTTTGATACGCTCAAATATAATTACATTCGCATCAACCGCCATACCAACTGTCAGGATAAAACCGGCTATACCTGGCAGTGTCAGGGTAAAACCGAGAAGCGACAAAAGGGCAAGCATAAAGACCATATTCAAAATAAGCCCGAGATTAGCAATAATGCCCGCGGCTTTATAGTAGAGAAGCATAAAAATCATAATGCCCGCAAGACCGATTAAGATTGCGTTAACACCTGATTTGATCGCCTCTTCACCAAGGGACGGTCCGACAGTACGTTCTTCAATTATTTTAAGCTCAACCGGAAGAGCACCCTCTTTGATAATACGAGCCAGGGTAAGGGCTTCTCCGTGAGTAAAGCCACCGCTGATCTGACCGCTACCGGTGGTAATCTGGTCGTTAATATTCGGGGCGTTTCGTACCTTTTCATCGAGAATAATGGCAAGACGCTTTTTCTTATTTTCAGGACGGGTCACCCGGGCAAACTTTGTTGCCCCTTCCGCGGTTGTTTTAAAAGAAACAACTATCTGCCCGTATTCATCGCGGTCAACCGTCGCTTCTTTAATGTCAGTACCTTCGACTGCGATTTCATCGAGAGCCATCGGGTTGCGGGGAGTAATCTTTTTTGTATCCTTGTCCCGCTCAAAGAAAAAAAGAAGTTTTAATTTTGCCGGAAGTTTTATCTCTTTGGCGATTTTCTTAAGCAGCTCACCCTGAAGAACTCCAGAGGCGGGAAGCTTTTTATCTTTATAATTTTCCGCCATCCAGGTCATTGCAAGGTCGGTATACTTATCATCAACAAGGCGATATTCCAGCTGTCCGGTGTCACCAAGGGCCTTTTTGACCGCCTTCGGATCTTTAACACCGGGAAGCTGAATTTCAATAGCTTCAGTGCCGCTGGGCCTGATGGAAGGTTCGGATACACCGAATTTGTCTACCCGGTTTCTCAAGAGCTCAAGAGCCTGCTGGGTAATTTCAGTTTTATCCTTTTCCGTCAGCTTACGCTTTAGTTTCTTTTCAATTCCAGAAAAGTTGGCCCGGAGAACAAGGTGCATCCCCCCCTGGAGGTCAAGACCAAGGTTTATCTTTTTTGCGAGAAGTTTTTCTTCAACCCAGTGTTTCAGCAGTTTCGTATCAATAACACCTGGGATAATCTTCACACCATTTACAATCGCATCATTAAGGCCCCTGCCGGTTATCAGCAGGCCTTTTTCAGTGTTCTGAACAGTATATTCTTCAGCCGCGAACCGGTCTGTTACGACTTTTTTCTGCTCTGTCGTTATACCGTCTCTGAGAGTTATTTCCATCCGCTTCTCACCAACCGTGGGAATAATGAGTATAACTGAAACAGAAATAAGAAACAGTATCCATACTGCTTTATATAACATTCCTCGTGTCATCTTTTTTACCTGCCAGGAAAATCATTAATTATTTAGGGAAACTTCTATGAACGCTTCTGCTACCGCGGGATCTGACCCGGTAGAGGAGAAAAATAATAATCAGCAAGAGGGCGAGCCCGATTTTTGCAACCCAGTCGGAAGTTTCCCTTTTAAGACCAAGGAAACCCTTCTCACCGGCATCTACTGTATTTTTCCCGCTCTCTTCGAGGTTCTCGTCAGGAATATGAACAAAATCATCTTCTTCTCCCTTCTCAGCCTCTTCAATAACTATTTCAGGAATTCTTTTATACTTAAAACTTCCTTCTTTTATCGGTAAAAGCCTGCCATCAGATGTATCATCAGCAGGTTTTGCTTCTACTTCCTTTTTAACAATTTTTGCCTTCTTCTGCGGAGGCTTCACTTTTACTGCCGCCTTCTTTACCGCGGGCTTTTCCTTTAGCACAGGGACTGCAGATTTCTCAGGAACCACAGGTTTAACCGGCGTAACGGTATTAACAGCATCAGCCGGGTTTTCCGGGGTCGTCACCTGAGCGGCAAGCACAGTGCCGCAGAAGATAACAAGGATTAGTATAATTAGTTTCTCAGACATCGGCACCACAATCAGGATACTTTTGTTTGAATAGAACTTTTTGCGAATTCTACTTTAGTTCCATCAGCAATTTTCAGAATTACGATATTTTCGTCCTTTATAGATGCAACCGTTCCGTATATTCCACCAACGGTTAAGACTTTATCGCCCTTCTGTATGGCTTCAATCAACTGTTTTCTTTCTTTTTCACGTTTCTGTTGCGGCCTTATAAGTAGAAAATAGAAAATAAGAATCATTAAAGCGATAGGAGCAAGGCTCAGCCAGCCTCCCGCGCCTTCTGCCCCTTTCCCGCCAGGGCTCTGTCCCATAGCATGGGCAACTGTTAAAAGGTTAAGCAATGTAGGCCTCCAGTAAATAAAAAATCAGAAACAATAATCAGCAATTGCCGGATTAATGTCAACCCTTAAAATCTGTCTCTTTTTGCCTTTAAAGGCGATAATTTCACCGTAAAGGCGAGGATGCTTTCCTCGCCTTTACGGTGAAATTATCACCGGTGTTCCGATTCGTATATATTGATCCATTTCGACAATATCGTCATTAAGCATACGGATACACCCGCTTGAGGCAGGATTTCCAATACTTTCCGGCTCATTATTCCCGTGAATGGCGATTCCGCTTCCCGCTGTCGCTTTTCTGCCCCGATAATCGGGAACCAGCCCCTTATTCTTAAGTTTCTCAAATTCTTTGAGATCCTTTGCCAGAGGATAATCAATCATAAAAAAACGGGGGCCATAGGCATTTTCCCCAAGATCGACACCGGGGCGGCCGAAACGGTGGTGTCCGTGAGATGCCTTGAAAAAAACATTGTTCATCTGCTTAAGCTTACGGTAGGCGGGAGATTTTTTTTCCGCGTCCATACTTAAAATTTCAGCAATATGATAAGTCCCTTCCGGGGTTCGGTTATCCCCTTCATATCTCTTCGGTCCCAGGTCTGGATTTTTACCTAAAGCGATACGATATGATTCAACGGCCCGCATGTTTCGATCAAATACTTCAAGAGTATAGGCTTTCTTTGTTACATAAATCACGTATGGGCCCTTAAAGTTTTTAAAGGCATGGGAGACTGCGCTTTTCTTTGAATTGAAACAACCGGGAGCGGCAAAAAAAATGACAAAGAGTAAAAAAGGGGTAAAAATTCGATTCATATACTTCATCTATCCTACCTCGATACGGGGGCAGAACGTTTCTGCCGTTTCTGGTAGATTCGGATGACCTTTTCGGTTACATCATAGCCACGGGCCCCGTAAAGAAGACCATCCCCGTAATTTAAAATAAAATCAGCTCCTGTTTCCCCTGCAACTTCTTTTAAAACAGAGTTTATGCTGTTCATCACTTTTTCTTTTGCCGATTTTTTACTTTTACCAATATGTATAATATTTTTATCCAGTTCGATACGACGTAATCTAAGAGTTTTATTTAAAGGTTCCCCTTTCAGCATCTCTTCTATTTTCTCTCTATCCCTCAAAAGTTTTTCTTCTTTGGCAACAAGCTGTTTAATCAATACATCACGGGAGGCTGCAAAGCGATATACTGCCTGTATATCACAATACCGTATGACATAGCCGCTTTCCACTTTTTTAACACGGGGGGTACAGGAGACCTGCAGAGCCAGGGCTGCAACAAGAAGAAAAGAAACCCTGCAATTCAGGAAACTCATTAATACCTCATATCACCGATCTGGAACTGAAATGTCAACTTATCAATCTGCTTGAATCCGCCGTCATATATTACTTTCTGCCCGAACCAGAAACGAAGGGGCATCATCGGCACCTGTATCCTGAAACCAAAGCCATATGAATACTTAAAGTATGAGAGCCAGTTCGTTTTAAACATCTTATTAATGGGAGCCAGCTCCCCTGACGCTTCATCGGTCTCAATAGCCTGTCTCACAGTATTACTTTCGGCAAACTTATTTGTCCAGAAATTATCAGACCAGAGACTGCCGGCGTCAAAAAACACAACGAACCAGAGCATCTGAGGGTGTATTGGCACTCGAAATTCAAAGCCGTAGAGAATCCGGTGATAGAGTCCGTTATAGGCCCATGAAGAGGGAAGATTAAAATCATAATAATCCCATCCCCGGACTGTTTCGGGCCCTCCGAGATAAAGACGGTCCTCTGATTCGATCCAGGAATTTTTAGTACTGTCCTGATTAACCGAACCGAGGGGCCGTGTAAGAAAAGTACCGTTCATTCTGAATTCGAAAACACAGGGATGACTTTGAAGAAAAGGAATATGAAAAGGAGAGTAGTAAACAGCAAATTCAGGGTTAAATTTAACATAGTGGTCATCACCACCATAGACAGCCCCACCGGTCAGACCAATTGAAAGACCGGCACGCCATCCCCTGGTGGGGTTCAGGTAATTATTCTTGGAATCCCGGTAAAAATAAAAAGTCTGGGTACGTTTTTCCTGCATCCCCTCTGCCGCGGCGATCATGATTTCCTCTGAGGCGTTACCCGAAGGATTCATATAAGTTTTAAAGGAATGGGACCAGGCAGTGCCAACACTGTAGTAATATAAAAACCGGTAGGTAAGCCCCAGAGAATAACCGATAGACTGTTTCTGATAACTCGATGTGCTGCTACCTTTTGAAAAAAGAGAACTCGATTCTAAATAATACATATTATATGAAATTGATGTATTCAGAGCAAGGGGAAGATCAAAAAGCCAGCGCTCGGTAAAAGAAAGGGTAATTGAAGACTTCAGGGGACCGTATTCAAACTTCACCCCTACCCGCTGTCCATTTCCAAGAAAGTTGTTTTCACTGATATCGGCAAAAATCGAAAAGCCCGAGGTGGTACCATAGCCCCCTCCGAGAGAAATGGTTCCCGAAGGCTGTTCTTCCACATCAACAATAAGGTTCATGTAGCCTTCACGACTTCCCTGCCGGACATCGATATTAACTTGTTTGAAGTATCCGAGATTATAGACCTTTTCCCGGGAGATCTGCATCTTTGCGGCGTTGAAAAGTTCTCCTTCTTTAATCAGAAGTTCACGCCGGATAACCTTGGTCTTGGTTTTCTTGTTTCCTTTAATGATAATCTGTTCAACATAGGCCTGCGATCCTTCAGTTATTTCATAGGCGATGCTTACAAATTTTCTTTTTACTTTTTTCCCGTCAACAGTGACTTCCCGTTCTTCGATAGTTCTTTTCGGAACGATACGGGCAAAGATATATCCCTTTGAAGCATACTTAAAACCAAGGGTCTGACGGTCCTGCTGGAATTTAGTATAATTAAAAATCTCTCCTTTTTTCTTTAACAGGAAGTCCCGCTTGATCGATTCAGGAGAGAATACGGTCTTATCTTTTGGGCCTTTTATCGAAACAGAATATTTGTCAAAGTAATATTTTTCACCTTCAGTAAGCTTAATAACAATAAAGAGAACCCGCTCTTCCTGTTTTTTAGGATCTTTCCACTCATATTCAACTCGGTCTTCAAGGATCTGGGCATCAAGGTAGCCAAGCTGCTTATAATAACCGATAATTTTCCCCTTATCCTGCTCGTAAACTTCCTTTTTAAAAGAGCCGTCCCGGATAATTCCATCTTCCTGAGTTTCCATAATGGCAGTAAATTCACTGGGATGGACTTTCTTTGCCCCGAGAATAGATATCTTTTCAACCTTGATCTCTTCCCCTTCATCTATAATAAAGGTTACATTGAGATGATTCTCTTTTTTACCCGCTTTAACCTTGTAGGTAACAAGAGCATTAAAAAGTCCCTCAGATTTATACTTTTCCTTTATCAGTTTTACACTCTTGCTGAGAAGATCTTTTCTGAATACAGCATCTTCTTTCAAAAGAATCGTGTCAGTAATTTCCGTTTCAGAAATTTCATCATTACCTTTTATGATAATTTCTTTAATCCTGGGGCGTTCTTTACAGATAAACCTCAGTTTTACCCCATCCTGAAACTGGTCAATTTCCACATCGATCTTTTCGAACTTCCCCTCAACAAAAATCTTTTTAATATCCCTTCTCATCTCAGAAGAATTAAGGGGATACCCGATGGAGGTTCGCATATCATAAAGAAGGTCTTCTTTGCTGGTTATGGAAAGACCAACAAAATCTATTTTTCTTACAATTTTTCCTTCGTATTTTGCAGCCTGGGAGAATATCCCCGATATTGATAACTGCAAAAGTAAAAGCAGGACAGGTATGGTTATAATATATTTTTTCATAAATTCGGTTTCTGGGCCTTTTCAATTATTTCAAGTCTAATATCATTCTCTCACAATCCCTGTCAAGACTTTTGAGCAATCCCGATACAGTTATAATAACC
>CAZPEK010000088.1:0-2035 GCA_964585555.1 uncultured Leptospirales bacterium
GAAAAGTATATTTCTTCCCCGTGCGTCTCTGCCATTGACATCAAATCCCTGTTCGATATATCTCTTTGCTTCTGCAAAATCCTGACGTTCTCCGTACATGGCAACAGGTGAAACCGACCATTTTGCTTTTCCCATGAGCCACTTGACATCTTCTTTTCTGCGGGCACATGAAAGCATTGAACCACCATAGCGGTGACGGTAATCTGTAATCTTCCAGCCCTTTTTCTTCCATACATTTTCAATCCAGTATTGTGCAAGCTCTGGTTCATGGGCAAATGCCTGGCAGGTATATGTTTTAACCGGCATTGAACTCAGGCCCTTTTTTATAAACATATTATAAATTTTTATCATATCGCCCTTTGTATCAGTGCCGGGAAGTCGATTATCATTTTTTAAATCAACCATACTCTTGTCTCTGGAATCACTGTACGGCTTTACCCGGTGCAGGCTGTCAAGAAGAAGTTTAACTATTCTGGGATCATGATTACCAATAGCGCTGTTAAGAGCCCAGTAATTCTCTCCCTTGTATGTATACTCCATTTTAGCTCCCGCATTGATAAGAATACGGGCATTTGCATCTCTTTTAAATGAAACCGCCAGAAGAAGTGGAGTGGCGCCTGTAACGCTTTTTGCCTCACGGTATGCTCCACGGGTAAGAAGAAACTTCAATGATTCACTCTGAGGACATCGGGCTGCAATATGCAGCAGTGACTGGTTGCCAAGATTCTGACTTATCTGATTTTTATCTGCTCCAGCGCTTATCATGAATTTAAGCCATTTGCTGTTGCAAACCATCTGAATGATTGTAATTTTTGCCCCATCTTTTTTGTAATCGACCTTGAGGCCCCTCTCCACCATTATTTTTGCCAGGTCCATTCTGTCCTGACGAAAAGCAAGCTCAAGGGGAAGCGGAGTATTTTCGTCTGAATAATAGAAATACCGGGGTTTTGAATATTTTTCAACAAGACTTTTTGAGCCCTTCAGGATTGCCCTGTGCAGGGGATTATAGTTTTTAACTCCCCGCTGCCTGCTTTGAGAATGGATTTCAGTAAAGGTTAAAGAAAGTACCGCCACAAGAGAAAGGCTCATTAGGATAATTTTTTTCATCTATTTCACCATTGAGTTATGTGAGCATTATCTTAAAGAGGAGAATAGTATACAGCCTTCAGGTGAAGGCGTCAATTTCTTTCTACCTGATATGGTACAATAAACTGTCATAATAATTTATTTCTACATAATAGCCATTAATCTTGACAATTCACAAAAAATAGTATCTATTAAAAAAACAAAAATTTCACATAACGCATTTTCAGGATAAAACAGCTATGATAAATATTGCAGGTTACTTTCTTAATGCTTTTGGAAAAGCCAATACAGTAGAACGGCGCAGAGCTTCACTACTCCTCTACATCAATCTGGCAATAATGGCTATTATGGTTCCTGTCCCGCCACTGGTCTGGATCAGCCGGGGGGATTTTCTCCGTCCCCTGGCAATAGCTCTGCTTCCATTTATCGGGCTCCTGCTCAGTAATCTTTTTTTAAAGAAAGGAAGGTACGCCAGAGCGGCAAACACCTCTTCGGTGATCACCACAATCACTATCATGTTTGGTCTCGCAGCCCAGATGAAGACATCACAGAACCTTGGATTTTCGTCAATAATAGTCATGAACCTTGTGGGCATTATTTTCAGTTCCCTTTTCTGCACACGGCTCTGGACATCGCTTCTTACCCTGTTTTTTTTCATTGGAGATTTTGCCTTTTTCTTCATAATCAAAAACCTTGGTACTGTTGACCCTGCAGTCCTCAAAACGGGCTTTGCAATTAACCTGATTTCAATGGCCATTGTATATGCCCTCTCAATGATGATTATAAAATCAAACCGTGAAGCGGTAGCTGATGTTGAAAAAAGGGCTGAAAAAAGCAGAGAACAGTATCAGCAAATAAAACAGCTTCTATCTTCTACAAATGACAGTGCCGAGAACCTGGCCTCACTTTCGAATTCGATGTCCGCCACTACCACTTCCTTTTCCGACAC
>CAZPEK010000088.1:2045-4863 GCA_964585555.1 uncultured Leptospirales bacterium
AGGTTACTTCAGGTATGGAGCTGGCAACTGACAATATTCGAAGCCAGTTTGACAACATCGACGACCTGGTGCAAAACCTTGAAGAACTATCAACGATGATTGTTGCCACTGGTAATACCGTCACTGACACGGCCGCCATGGCATCGAACACCTCATCACAGTCCCGGGACAGCCAGGACAAACTGAATACCATGAGCCGTACTATGGAATCAATCCAGGAAAGTTCAGGTATGATGACCGGCGTGGTTGATGTAATCAATAATATTTCTGACCAGATTGCCCTACTCTCCCTTAACGCGGCAATAGAGGCTGCCCGTGCCGGTGACGCGGGGCGCGGCTTTGCCGTTGTGGCTGATGAAATTTCAAAACTTGCTGACCAGACATCAGAAAGTCTCGGGGAAATTTCCCGCCTTATCAGCAGAACAGAAGAAGAAGTCAAACTTGGAACCTCAGTTGTCTCAGAAGTTGTAGCCTCCATCAATCAGGCAATCTCAAATATTTCAGAAATCGGCACTCGTATAGAGGGGCTCACAGAAGACATGGGCAGACAGGTTAATTCTAACAGTGTAGTCATGGAAAAAACCGCATCAGTCAGGGAGCGTTCAGAAGAGCTGCGCCTCACTCTTGCAGAACAGAAGCAGGCCTTTTCCGAGGCAACCCGGTCTATTTCAGGATTAAACGAATCTACCCAGTCAATAGCAAGCGGCGCGGCAGCCCTTTCAGGAACCGCCGATGATCTGGCAGGACTTGCAGAGAATCTTCATGGCGCGGTTGCGGGTTTCAAAAAATAGATAGTGATCATCCCGATTACCGCTTTCCTGTGCAAACTTCCTTACCCAAAAAACATGCCTCTGCAGGTATTTTTCTTAAATTATTATAAAATATATTTTGAACCAGGCGCTGCTCTTCAGTATCTTTATAACAGGATAAAACTTTTGCAGGGAGGTTTGTTATGAAGGAAGGAAAACATCCTGTCGCCCACCATTTCGGTGAAGAGGAAGTTTTTCTCACTTTTCTTGAGGGGTATAACAGGATATCTCATGAGCCCATTCCTCACCATATGGATGAAGGGGAAGTTTTTCTAAAAATGGGAGAGGAAGGAGCCCATAAGGAAAAAGAACCGATAACCCACCACATTGACGAAGGTGATGTCTTTGCCAGTATGATACATTGAAGCACAACAGCTGGGGGTTGTCAGTAGTTGCAGTATAAAAATATATTGACAAGAGTGTCTTAAATGGAGGATTATACTCTGTACACTTACCGTAACCGTGTGCAATAAAAAAAAGAAAGAGCACAACTTCCATGACCAGCAAAAAAAAACCAACTGAGCCTCGGCTTATACAGTCGATACAGCGGGCTTCTAATATTCTTGATCTCTTCATTGGCCGTAAAGACGCGTTAGGTATCAGTGATCTTTCAGCAGAGCTTCAACTTCCAAAAACCACAATACAGGGAATTGTTACCACTCTCCAGGAACTCAGGTTTCTGGAAAAGGACCGCCATTCAGCCAAGTACCGCCTCGGCACCAAGCTTTTTCAACTTGGAATGTCCTATGCCACAAACCTTGACATTCTAACCCTTGCACGGGTCTGGGCGGAACGACTCTGCTTCAAATATGGAGAACCAGTAAATGTCGGTATGCTGGTTGGAACTCAGGTTGTAATAATCTTCAGGGCTGAACCGGATAATCGATTCATGACATTTCCCCAGACAGGCTCACTGATTCCCGCCCATACTGCGGGAATTGGAAAAATTCTATTTGCCCACATGAAAGAAAAAAAACGGGAAAGTATTCTCGCTAACTACGAGTTTAATAAACTTACTGATAACAGCATCGACTCCCTTGAAAAATTCAGAAAAGAACTCGAACAGGTAAAAAAAGACGGAATCGCCTTTGATAATGAAGAAAATTTTATCGGTTTAAAAGGTATTGCTGCTCCGGTTTACAACTACACCGGCCAGGTTATAGCTGCCTTTGCCCTCTCGGGAAATGCTCAGCATATTGACTCGGTAAGAGACGAAATGATTTCAGAGGTACGGGAAACAGGAAAACAGATTTCTGAACAGCTTGGCTACACCGGTCACAGCAACTGATTCGCTTCATAAATTTATCTATGCCAGGATTTCCCATGAAACATTTTCGTATCACTATGGAAAAAGCCGCCTTTGGAGGTTCTTTTATAGGTTTCCATGAAGGAAAAGCGGTTTTTGCCACCGGCGTACTGCCCGGGGAAGAAGTGATCCTCGAGGTTCTGAAAGACAAAGGAGACTACCTGACCACCAGAACTGTTGATATCCTTAAGACTTCCCCCCATCGCATTACGCCCCCCTGCCCTGCATGGCCTCAATGCGGGGGCTGCAGCTATCTTCACTCTGATTATGAAACAGAACTTGAACTGAAAAAAAATATTCTTATTGATTCCCTGCGGCGCACAGGCGGCATCAGGGGTCACATCCCCGACATCAAATCAGGCGAACGCTTTCACTACCGAAGCCATGCTACGGTAAAAAGCAGCCATCAGACCTTCGGCTTCTTTGCTGAAGGGAGCAACAGGCTGATTCCCCTGCCGGCTCAAGGATGCCTTTTACCTGACCGGGCGATTAATGACGCCATAAACTCAGAGTCTCCGGGCAATGATGAAGTAAGGTTTGCTGTTGATGGGGCCGGCGTGGTTCATACATCAAAAAGTCCTGAAGATATTCTTCTCGAGCGTGAAGGAAGTTTAAGGTTTCAGCGAAAAATATGGAACTTCTATAGCTCTCTTGACATTAAAGAGAGGGTAGACAAACCACGTATTACGACCATTATAGTTTT
>CAZPEK010000088.1:4873-10843 GCA_964585555.1 uncultured Leptospirales bacterium
GAAATGCTCAATCTGGTACAAGAATATACAGATCTCAAGAAAGACGAAACTTTTCTTGATATTGGATGCGGAGTCGGCTTCTTCACTCTTCATCTTGCAAAAAACGGGAACAGGGGAACGGGCATTGATATTGAACAAAGCTCAATTGAGTTAGCCCGAAAAAACGCGCGTCTCAATAATATCGACACGGTAACCTTTAAAAAACTTGCCGCCTCCCGGCTTCATCCCCAGGGGGACAGTGCTGATGTTGTGCTTGCTGATCCGCCCCGGGCGGGGCTTGATAAAAAAACTCGAAAGACTATTTTAGCAATTGCCCCGAAGCGCATAGTATATGTTTCATGCAATCCTGCGACCTTTGCACGGGATCTCGCTGAATTCAGAAAAGGGGGCTATGAAATACAAAGACTTTCTCTCCTCGATATGTTTCCCGGGACCCGTCACCTTGAGGCAGCCGCCCTCCTCTCAAGATGAGCTGAAGCGCTCTTCAAACCATTCTTTGACTCTTTTCAAAAAGAGCGTAATCCAAAGGATAAGTTTTCTCAGTCCCCTTGCGCTGAGATATTCTCTGATCTCTTCAAAGTAAAGAATTTCTTCCCTGGAGAAGTCCCTTCGTGTCATGTTTTCTTCAGCTTCGATCATGAGAAGGTCAAGCCTTGTATCAGCATCCAGGTAATGGCATTCAATTTCTTCCCACCCGATGCTCTTTGCTGCCTGAATACGCCGAAACCCGGCAACGAGGCGTTTGTCCCTGGTCAGGGTTACCGGGTTTAAGAGTCCGTGCCTGCGGATAGACTCAATGAGAGGTTCAAGTTCTCCTGTTTCTTTTCTGATACGTTTTCCTATTATGATTTCGTCTATTTTGACCTTCATCTCTCTGACCTCTTTCTCCTACACTGCCCTGTCTGCCTGACGGCCCGGGAATGCATAAAGTTTTACCTGTATTTTATATGATGTCAAACGGGAAAACAACCTGCGGGAAAAGAAATGCCTTAACTTCCTTACCCGGTAAAAATATCCTGCAAAGATTTTACAGCCTGCCAAACATTATGTAATTAATAAGCCGGGCGACAAAATAGGCTCCCAGAATCAACATTACCGGAAGGGTCGCAAAAATAGAAAGAAATTCAAAATGTTTTATGATTCCCTTTTTATAGACCTTTTTCCCGAAAAAATTCTCATAGTAAAATTCGGGATTCTTTGCCCGCCGGTACACAGCAACAAACACGTACACCTGGATCAAAAGGGTAATAAAGAAGGTAATCCCCGACAAAAGCCAGAGTATTATCTGCATATCCACCATCTGAATCATGGCGGGATATTTCAGCGCCACAACACTAATAGCGGTCATGAATACGGTATTCATCAGCGCGGTAGCAACGAAGGCGGCAAAAAACTGTTTTTTCCTCTCGGGAGTTTCACTGGTTACATAGAGGCCAATAAAAAGAAGATGAATCAAAAAAGAGAGGGCCAATGCAAGAAGTAGAATGGTGACAATCATTTCAGGTCATATACTCCAGAGATTACAATTTGTATACCGGCACGAATCAAATGTCAAGTAATATTCCCGACACCCTTGGAACATCCTGCCAGGATTGCCCCTTAACACTACAGCTGCACCATGAAGCAATGAACATGAAAAAGCTTATCCCTCTTTTATCTTGATAAGTTGACTCAGTTTTTTCGAAAGGCCTTCCATGGTGTACGGCTTCTGGATGAAGCCTTTAACGCCATGACTTATGGCCTCCCTGACCCGTTCATCACCATGAAAACCAGAGGTAAGAAGAACTGAAACATCGGGATCAATCTTCAAAAGCTCTTTGAATACGTCAAGTCCCGATATACCGGGCATTACCATATCAAGAAGCACCAGGGAAATTTCATTTTTTTTCTCTTTATAAAGTTCAATTCCTTCCCTGCCACCTGAAGCCGCCAGGATATCGTAACCGCACCGCTTGATAAATTTTCCAGTAGTCAGCCTGACCATATCCTCATCTTCAATAATCAGCACTGTGCCGGCCCCTTTAAAAATCTTCACCTTTTCCTCTGGTTCATGGGAAAGATTTTCATTCTTTTCGCAAGCTGGTATTACTATTCTAAAGGAAGTCCCTTCTCCCGGATCGGATTCAACTTCAATCATTCCCTTAAAGCTTTCAATTATATTATATGATATCGCAAGTCCGAGCCCCGTACCAACAAGCTGTTTTGTCGAAAAGAAGGGATCAAATATTTTAGAAATAACCTCCGGGGCTATCCCGACACCGGTATCAGTTATTTCGATAATCCATGAACCACCTGTTAATATTTTTCCTTCCCTGTCCCGTGAAATAGTCGAATTTTCTTCCTTAACAATATTTAAAACAAGTTCCCCTCCATAGGGATCACTTTCTGTCCGCATAATAGTCATGGCGTGAGATGCATTTATACAAATATTTAAAATCACCTGCCCGAGTTGAATGGAATCAGCTTCTACAATGGCGGGAACATCGGCATAATTTTCTTTAATCGCTATACTTTTATCAATGGTATTTTTCAGCAGCCTTACCACCTGGGCCACCACCCGGTTAAGATCAACGGGCTCAAGGTGAATTTCATGTTTTCTTGAAAGAGCTAACAACTGTTCAACCAGTCCCGAAGCGCGAATGCTTGCATCTTCAATGAACTGAATGTTTTCACCTGCCCTTTCCTCATCAAGATTCCCATCGAAACAGGCAATCTTCAGAAGTGAGACAGCACCAATTATTCCTGCGAGGATATTGTTGAAATCATGGGCCAGCCCCCCGGCAAGATTACCGATGGTTTCCATTTTCTGGGCCTGCTTTAATTCTTCTCGCTTACGGGCAAGTTCAGTAACATCATCAATACTGATTACCGCCCCCGTTGTCCCGGCAAATGAAACAGGGGAGACAGACATCTGTACGGTCATTGATTCAATGCCCGGATTAAGTACAATGGAATCATATTTCCTGGTGTGTCCGGTTCGAATCACCTCGTTAATATCATCAGCAAAGGGCTCAAGAAAGGAAAAGACCGATGTTACTTTTCGATTCAGGGCCATATCAAGGGTTACTTTTCCAAGATTGAGGGCCTGGCGGTTCATTTCAGTTATTTCACCTTTGCTGTTCAAAGAAATCAATACAGAAGAGATAGAATTAAATATTCGGTGAAGATAGTCCCAGGTCTCTTTAAGGGTTTTTTCAGTTTCAATACGAATCTCAATGTCCCTGTCGAGCTCACTGTTTTTTGACACCAGCTCTTCATTAAGGGTCTCAAGTTCCTTTGACTGGACGATAAGCTGATTGGAAAGATTCTCAATTCTTCCGAAGGATTTCATAAACCTGATAGAAAGAAGATAACTCTGGGAGAGAACCATGACAAAAATGCCGGCTTCGATAAATTGACCGGTATGAAAAATATGGTTACCGTAGAGAATATCATTTATCCCTGTTAAAAGGATTACAACAAAGCCAACCAGCATGACAAAACTTCCTTCATGATGTTTTCTCATGGCGTTAACAAGAACCAGTATAATGAACAAAAGCAGCAGTATGGCACATACCTGAAAAACAGGCATGGTATAAGAAAAAATCAATGATGGAGCCAAAACTACGACTGCGGAAAGCAGCAGCATAACAATCACCGTTATTTTTTTTATTGCCTTCGGGAAATCAGCAGTAAAGACAGAGGCGATAAAAAGGGTAATAAAAAGCATGGGGATATAATGACTCAGGTAGGTAAGCTTTCTGTTAATTTCGAAATTAAAAATAGGCCACGTAGAGAACAAAGTTATATCAACATAATGCAGGGTTTTAAAGGCCATGATTATAAAGACAATGCAGAGAAACAGGGGGGCCTTCTCTTCTCTTCGAAGCATATGAAGGCCAAAAAGATAGATTCCCATAACCAGCAGGCTTCCAAAAAGAAACCAGTCTCTCCGTGACTTCTCTAATACCATGGCCCGGGTATCATCTTCGGTCCCGATATAAATGGGATTCCAGAGGCCCCCTTTTCTATGGTTAAAATTCGCTACATGAATACATATATCCAGTTCTCCTCCGGTAAAGCTGAAATATTCATCCATGGGCTGGTAAAAAGGGATGTAAGCTCCAGGCTCAGAGCCGGTTTTTCCAGCAGATCCTGTTTTTTTCCCGTTAATGAAAAACTCAAAGGCTGAGCTTTGATCTGCGCATTTGATTCCAAGGCGACCGGTAAAATCAGGCATGAGAACCTTCAGGCGGTATGAGGCATATCCCGGGCCGGTTGTTTTTCCCCCCCCAAGATCAACGCCGTTCCAGGCACCCGGTACCTTTACCCGCAGTGGAGCATCTTCGGGAGATGCCTCTGCCGGGTCGATGAACTTTTTCCAGTAAAAATCCCATTTCCCGTCAAGGCGGTGAGGGCCTGATGCGGGATTCCATGCACGGAGGTCGAGACGCCCCTCGGTGGCAAGAGGACGCTTTGAAGTTTTTTTAGCACAGCCGAAGCTGAAAAAGAATCCAAAAGCAGCAAAAACAACAATCAGTACAGCTGCAGCCGGTTTATGGGATACGACACGTTTCATTCAGGTACCTGATTTTGATTAGCTTATTGAAGATAGGATAGCAGGGATCAGACAACGTGTCTTGCATTTAATTCAAAAATTCAAGGAAAAAGTGCTCATAAATTATTTATATTAATCAACCAAAGCTGTTTTTTTTACGCTTGACCTGCTTAATTCAATATATTATGTATAATTATAAGAAAGACAGGGAAAAGATATGAATTTTATTCGAAAAATAATCAACAGTGATAAACTAAATAATATAATCCAGATACCTGAAGACTTACGGCATCAAAATGTAGAAATCCTTATTCTTCCTCTTCAATACAGCACTAAAAAATCAGTTAAAAAATTCGACCCTGATGATTATTCCGGTATTCTCAAATTAGATGAAGGTGTAATTGAAGACAGAATCAAATCTATGCGCGAGGAATGGGACCGTTTTTAATGTACCTCATAGATACGAATATTCTCATCTACCATATAAATGAATCAATACCCGATCAATCAAAGCTTAAAATCCGGGATATTTTTCTTAACAATTTTAACATCTCCGTTGTAACAAAAATGGAATTCCTTGGTTTCAAAGGACATACAGATAAAAGTTTTGAACAATCTAAATCATTTATGAATCATGCATCTGTTTATCCTGTTGACAATCATATTGTTGAAACAGTTATCGACTTAAAAAGAAATTATTCGATCAAACTTCCTGATGCAATTATTGCAGCTACTGCAATGTATTACAACCTGATTCTTGTCACTAGAAATGATAGTGACTTCAAAAACCTTAACTTAACTCTCTATAATCCTTTTTCTTAATAATGAATGATTAAAATTGATATATTCAGTAAATACGTTTCTATACGATGGAAATAGAAATGGTATCCTTACCTCTACCCCTTAACCTTAAGTATATTTTGTAAAAAAACCAAAAAAGCAACAAAATACCTCCAATTGTAACAATACTATCTGCTAAAGAAAAAACAGGCCATCTGTAATTTTCAGTAACTTTAACATCAATAAAATTGATAATACCAGCATGCCAAATTCGATAAATAACACTACTCGTGCCACCACTAAAAATCAACAGTGCAGAATATTCAGGCAATTTTTCAACAGAGTTATAGTAAACTACCAGAAATAAAATATTTGCAGGAACTGATGCGAGAAGTGCATAAACGTGATGTGAATGATTTGATCCAATATTCAAATTCAATAGAATAGGACTAACCACAAAGTAGATAACAGCAAAGCATAAAACACAATATCGATAAACTTTCTTTTTATCCTTTTTCCAATAAAGAAATATAATTAAAATTAACATAGATACAAAAAAAAAGTTAAGAACAACCAATATAAATAATGGTGGATGCCAGCTCTTTCACATGAAGGGTGCTTGAAAGAAGAATTCCACCGCTTCCGCAAGTGGG
>CAZPEK010000089.1:0-10780 GCA_964585555.1 uncultured Leptospirales bacterium
GCTCCATATCTTCTTTTTTACCCAGTACAACAATGACATCCCGTTCTTCAAGAATTTCCGCCGGCACTGGATTAAAAATCATCTCTCCGGAAAACTTTTTAATAAGAACAATGATTACCCCGAAATCTTTTCTCAGGTTTGATTCGATAAGATTCTTCCCGATAAGCTTCGATCCCTTTCTGACTATCGCCTCTTCCATTCTCAGTCCCAGGCTTGATTCCTGGATGGCAATATCGAGAAAATCAACAACAGTCGGCTTAATGAGAACCTGTGCCATTCGTTTCCCGCCAATCATATAGGGAGAAACGACCCGGGTGGCCCCGGCGCGTTTCATCTTAATTTCATTTGCTTCTTCTGATGCGCGGGCAAGGATGAAGATATCCTGATTGAGCCCCCGTGCGGTAAGAGTAATAAAAACATTATCCGCATCTGACCGAACAGCAGTAACAATACCCCGGGCATGATCAATACCCGCGGCTATAAGCGTTTCATCACTTGTCGCATCTTGGGGCAGAAAAAGATAGCGCTCAGCCTCAAGCTCTTCAACTGCTGCAGGATCATTTTCTATAACAACAAACTCTTTGCCGTGGGACGCCAGCTCCTGCACTATCAGTTTACCGATACGCCCGTAGCCGCAGATAATATAATGCTGTTTCAGTCGAGCAATCTTTTTCTCCACTTTTCTTCTCCCAAAGCTTTTTCTTAATTCGCCTTCAATAAACATTCTAAGTATGGTCCCCAGAGTATAACCGGCAAGAGAGATACCCGTTGCGATTACGAAAAGGGTGAGAACACGGCCGGAAACCGAGAGAGGCATTAATTCTTCAAAACCAACGGTACTGATAGTTATAATGGTCATATAGAAAGAATCAAAAAACGACATCCCTTCAATAAAATGGTATCCCAGGGTACTGATGCCTATTGTTGTCAGCAGGAGTGTTACAGCAAAACGAATCTTTCTCAATGGGTTTTTCTCCTGTACTTAAAGACGAAATAATTCTGAATCTTCTGTAGCATTGTAATCCCCTTACCGGCAAACTGTCAATTTATTTCCCGCGGCGTTTTCAATATCTACGGGGGTCTTTTTTACTTTCTTTAATAACCGACTGCTGTTGCCTTTTCTTTTTTCCCATATCCCGCTCTACAAAAATCTTTCTGCCCGAGAAGGGGTCTTTCCCCGTGTAGTACATCAGGGTTGACCAGGTCGAAGGCGTGGGGGTAAAAATCTGCACACTGCCATCGAGATGACTGATTTTCCCCCCGCGGCTCTGCACCAGGTAATCCATATCATCCTGGGAACATCCGGGATGGGCGGCAATATAATACTATGTAAGCTACTGTTTCTTCCCGAGTTTTACATTGAGGCGGTTAAACTTTTCCGCAAAAATGGAAAGACTTCTTCCTCCCGGTTTGCCCATCATCACCAGAACCCTATCTGAGGCATGTTCCGGCGCTACGCGAAGCTGCCCGGAAACATGATGGGCAACAATTTCATTCAGATATAAAGAGCCATGCTCCCGGTCTCCCGTTACCATGTCGAAACGGATTCCCGAGGCGACAAAGACCTTTTTGACACCTTCAATCCCTCGAATATCCTTAAGAAGTCTCACCGGCCGATCATGACCGGTTTTGAGGGAGGTACACATTTCAGGAAAAAGACAG
Source organism: uncultured Leptospirales bacterium (assembly GCA_964585555.1). Taxonomy (GTDB): domain Bacteria; phylum Spirochaetota; class UBA4802; order UBA4802; family UBA5550; genus CAZHNW01. The sequence continues at coordinate 1,663 of CAZPEK010000089.1, forward strand.
CGCCGGTCACTGCAGGTTTTCCCCTTCTGCATCTGGGGGCAGGTGAGACCGTACATATTGGCCGTCGGCCCGCCCACATCGCTGATGATCCCCTTAAAGTCACGATGACGGGTCATCTCTTTTACTTCCTTTAAAATAGAATTTTCGCTTCGGGAAATCACCTGGCGGCCCTGGTGAATGGCAATGGCGCAAAAATTACATTCCCCGCAGCATCCCCGATGGGTCGTCACGGAAAACTGCACCGTATCGACGGCCCTGACCTTTTCCTGGGAATCATAGAGAGGGTGCATCCTTCGTTCATAGGGAAGCCTGTATATTCGATCAAGCTCATCTTCGGTCATCACTCCGGGGGGCCGATTGATGACCAGGTAGCGGTCTCCGGTTTTCTGAGCGAGTTGGCCTCCCTGGCTGGAAAGACTCTCGCGGTAAAACCGTCGATACATGCCTTCAAAGACATCAGGAGACGTAAGCGTTTCTTCATAGGGGGGAAGTTCACCCGCCCCTTCAGGAAGTTCCCGGCTGATATGGGCGATACCCGGCAATTCATACCACGGTTCTTTCTGCTTAAGGGCTGAAGCAAGCTTTACAACAGTTTCTTCGCCCATACCAAAGACAAGAAGATCAGCCTTGGCGTCAAAAAGAATACTCCGCCTGATTTTATTCTGCCAGTAATCATAGTGGGCAACCCGGCGAAGACTCGCCTCAATTCCCCCCAGCACGATAGGCACTGTTTCTTTAAAGTACCGGCGAATCAGTCCCGTGTAGGCAATCAAGGCCCGGTCAGGGCGGCGGGTATTTTCTCCACCGGGAGTAAAGTCATCCTGGCGGCGGCGGCTCCGGTCAGCATTATAGTTTGAAACCATCGAATCGACAGAACCGGAGGAGATGCCCCAGAAAAGCAACGGCTCTCCGAACCGGGTAATATCCCCACTGCCTTGAATATCGGGCTGGGGAATTATCGCCACACGGTAGCCCGCGTCAAGAAGGACATGGCCGATCACCGCGATCCCCGAGTGGGGGCTGTCGAGGTAAGCATCACCGGTGACCAGGATAACGTCGAGGCTCTCCCAGCCGAATGTGCGGACTTCTTCTATGGTTGCAGGTATAAACATTTCTGTATTTTCAGGTTATCGGTTTTAACCAAAAATCCTTCACTGTTTCTTTTTTTTAAGATATCCCGATAAATATACCGGTTCGCAGCAATCCCTGTCTGCAATTTTTCTTCAATTACGAGAGAATATTTCAAAAAGTGACCATAAAGGCAGGTACATGTAATGATTGTACACCCGTATTTACAGCATAGCAATTTCTGCCATACCGGAACTTCCTTCATACATGTTACATCCATACTCTTTCTTCAAAAAAAAATCCCCTGATTACAAAAAAATTTCATTTCATGGTGCCCACATTCGTATAGAGAGCATAAGGAAAAAAAAGAGGAGAATCAGCATGTCAACAACCGGGCACCCCTGTATCACATATCACACAATGTCACAGTGTATAGAAAAAAGAGATTTAATGAAAGATGATCCTGTTAAAAAACTAGCTCAATATGTCATTAAACAATCACAGGAAAAATATAAATTTAAACTTATTTTTTATGCGATCATGGATAATCACTTTCATTTAGTGATACAAACAGATGAAGAAGGACATTCGATATCACGAATCACTCAATTTATCAAAGCCCGCATTGCCGAAGGCTGCAATAAAATGATGAATCGCACGGGCCCCTTCTGGAACGGGCGCTGCAGGAAGACAGTCATAGAACAACAGAAATCAGGATAAAAATATTAATATATTTAAACCCTCTCAAAGATCTCTCTTGATGATGCATATTTAGATTTAAAAAAAATTATAATAACTTTAAACTCAAAAGGTTGAACTTGTTACCTGTTACTTTGTATCCCTGAAAAAAAACTATAAAAAAGGGGGGCACCCCTATATGCCCCCCCTTCGTAAATCCTTAAGTTTTAGCTTTTAATAAATTTATTTGATTAGATGTCTTGCCTTAAGAGCTCCAATAACCAGCTCAACAATTTCTTCGCTTGAAAAGCGCTCTACATTAATAGTCAAATCATATGAGGCGGGATTATGGGCATCAAATTTCACATACTGGGTCATGAATTCATGACGAATCCTGTCCTGTTCTTTGACCCGCTTTTCAGCTTCATGGCGGTCCTTGATGCCCTGAACTTCCATAATACGACTGATACGGTAATTCAATGGTGCAATCATTCTCAGGTGCAGGCCCTGTTTCATATCTCGGGTAATAACCACACCGGCGCGTCCAACAAATATTTTTCGCCCCTGAAGAGCAAGAATCCGCATGGTTTTAATCAACTGGATGTGGGCAGATACCTGGGGCGGATAATCGGTCAGCATATTCCGCATTAATTCGGTCATTTCTTTCCGTTTCTCTTTATCAATGGTCTCAAGAAGCATTTTATTGACTTCATCATCTTCATTAATCTTTTGAAACAGGTCCTTGTCATATGCCTGCCACAGGTCGGTATCTTCGACAGTATTGAGAGCTTCTGACAAGGCAAGAACGGTGGGATTAATATTGCAGCCATACTCTCTGGATATGGTAATAAATGGCTTAAGCACGTCTTCCTTTGTAATTACTTTTTTGGACTCTTCCCAGACCTGAATCTGGTTCTTTATCCATGTTTCGAGCTGGAAAGACATAGTGTGTTTCATGACTTCACCCTGGATTTATAATTTCAGTGCCTGCAAGAGCCTCTGTAAATAAATACAGAAAACCCGGGTCAATGCACCTGTTCAACCAGGCACAGAAGTCTGAAAGCCACATGCATTATACAATTCTGAAGAATTCTTTCCTGAATTGCCGCCGGAAAAACCTGTATTTATACCGACAGATGGCTCATCTAAGGAAGTCCTGATTTCTTATTTTAGGTTCCTTACTGGATATTGATCTCAGACCGGTATACAACAGGTCTGCTGCAACTCCTGTACCCGCATTCCTGAAAGGAAGAGTAAACTTCCTATCCATTATTCTATTTTGTTTGATTTTGTTGCACCATATAAAAAAGTCAAGACAAAACAAAAAAATTGTTTCTAAATATATTATTTTACATAATGAGATCTCTAAAAACTAAATTTCAAGATCCCCACAGGCATAAGTACCAGCCGCTTTCCCCATTTTGGAATATATGAAAAAGCATTTTCTGGAGTTACCCATAACAAAATTGCATATTAACTCAATTGATCAATCCTTGACAGAAGCTCCCTTCGGTCGCCCATATCTTTCTGCAGGCTTTCATTTCTGCAGAGTTGAGCAATCTGAAAGGCATAGGCAATGATGATGCTGACAACCCCCTCACCAAAGGAAGTTCCCAGTACCTTGCGCCCTTTAATTTCTTCGAAAAGCCTTGGCTCCTCTTCAAATCCAGTAATAATGCAGTCAAAAAAAGCAAAGGGCCTTCCTCCGGTAAGATCACTGTAATCGCTTTTCCGTACCGGGCGCCTGACCTCACTTTTCTCGACCCGCCTGTTACCATGGTGTATCCAGAGACGGTGCTGGTCATAATAAAAAAGCAGGTCACTGGCGAGATTATAAAAAAAGTTTCCCGCTGAGGTGACCAGTTCACGGACATGATTCATGGTGGAAATCTGTCCAGTCATAATGCCGGTCATCTCACTGTTGCTGACTACCATGGTAGGATTTTCGGTGCGGAAATCATGCATGGCATTAAGAAGCCTTTCGAGGGTATTGACCTCATCGGTAAAAATTTCATCAGAAAAAAGAGGGCTTTCATACTCATCACGGGCCACATCTCGAAGCTGAACCGGTGTTCCATCAAGAAGATTAAACCATGCATGCCTGAAGTAGTGCATGGCCCCATCAAGGTATGCCAGAAAATTATTATTCAGCAAGTCTTCCGGATCAGAGCGCTTTCTGTCAAGAAGACGCCCCTGCACTTCGACCCCATGGGGCAGAAGACGGGCTCCCCGGTCTTCTGCCTTCAGCATCTTGTATACTATCTCATAAGGAGCAAGCTTCTCCTTCAAGTTTTCCTTTTCCCGCTTTCGCCGTGACTCAGGATCTTTCCCTATCTTTTTAAGAAAATCATCGCTGTAATCCCACTTCTCACTGCTCACCCGGGGTGTCTCAATCTGATAATGCTGGACAATATCGCCTATATTTACCGGCCGCTGAAAAACAAGAACCTCGGCAATCATCACATAAAACTGTTCACTATTCTGGATACCGTAAAATGAACGGAGATGCTTCGCCACGGTGGTATCATCAATCATTTCTCCATGAATGAATGATCTGATCAGCAGCATGTAATTAAAAATTTCTCTTTCTTTCTGGAGGTTTTTCTTTTCCTTGCGGGCTTTCACCGGATCAGAATCTTTTTGATTTATCTCTTCTTTTACCAGGTCATCCCGGGAACGCAGCATATTCTCAACGGCAAGAAGCATCTTCTCGCGCACCTCAGCGCCGAGCCTCTGAAAGGCAAAAAAATTAATCAGATAATTCTTAAACTCCCGTTCAAAGTTATGCCTCTCCATCCATTTTATCCCATCCAGGTTCTGACGTCCCAGGGGTTCATCCATTAACCAGGCCCGCACCTTTCTCAGATAATTATAATCTGTCGGATCTATTATATCCGGGTCCTTCAGCATATCCATCAGCAGGGGGGTCAGGCGGCTCAGGGTCTTCTGCTGGTACTCGGCAATCTCTCCCAGTACCTTCAGAAAACGCCTGGTGGGAATAAATCTTTTCCTGATACCAATACCGAAACGATTGTCCCGATGTATCAGATACCGCTTGCGGAAAAATTTCAAATGACGGTACTTTTTCAAAAGATAATCATAATAGTACATCGTTTCAGTCGGTGCGCTGCTGCTGGTGTTCTCCTCAGAAGGCTTCTTCCGCACCGCGGCTTTTCGTACCGGCTCATCTTTTTCGGTCCTCAGGTCTCTGGGCTCTGCCTTTTCAGTTACCTGTTTATCAGGGCACGATTTAAGAAGATCAATAATAGTACGATACCTCTCTTCGGAAGAGATATCATTGTTGCTCATCAGGCTTCTGATCAATTCCATTTTACCTGCAGGTATATCCTTATCAACAAGCATGGATCGGGCCCTTCGTTCAAGCTTTTTCAGTTCCTGATTCATATAATGCTATACCTGCCTGTTTTTCACGGGTATATGTTCGTCTGGTCTGACAGCACTCATTCCGATTGCATCAACAGTACAATTCCCGGCACAAAGCCCGCATCCAATACAGAGGTCTTCTGAGACTACAGCAATATCCTCGATGTTGATTGCTTCTACGGGACAGATATCAACACAGGCCCCGCAGGAGGTACATATCGGACCATCAACTTCCGCACGGTACCTGCTCGGGGAAAGAATCCAGTCTTTTTGCGCATGCTTTTTCAAACGAAACATTTCACAGCAGCAGGTACAGCAATTGCAGATCGCGTTGCCGTATCCCTTGTCTTCCATCAGGTGGACCAGTCCCGCTTCTTCCGCTTCACGAAGAATTTTAAATGCCTCTTCCCGGGTTATCTCCCGGCCATGGCCCCGGTCAAGGGTATATTCTGCCCCCCGGTTCAGCTGAATGCAGTTTTCCACTGGAGCGTCACAATTCTTCTGACTCACCCTGCAGGGACAGTTTACCACCGCAAGAAGCGTGGAATTTTCAATAAGATGAACACATTCTTCGTAAGGAAGTACATTGCTCTTGCTGGAAATAGTCTCTTGAACAGGAATAACTCTCATGAATGAAGGAAGTCGTACTGCTTCTGGAAGATTGCGCATCATCCCCGCAAAATCAACATCCATGACTTCCCGCCAGTGGGCAAAAAATTCTCCTGTCGCATCCTTCCAGAGAATACTGCCGTCATGAAACTGGACAATGTTTTTCGCCAGCTTATAGACCAGGGCACCGTCACGATTTGATTTAAATACTGCCCCCTTTTGAAAAAGCCCCTGAAGTATTTTTTCTACATTCTCGCTCTTCATTGTGGTTTTTTCAACTATACCATCAACAGAGCCGGGAAGTTCAACAGCACAGAGGGCCTCTTCTTCACTGCAAAGCATCTTCCAGATACTCATAAGACTTTGTGACGCGGGAAGTCCCATTTTGGCACAGAGAGAGTTGTAGGCGTCTTCTACTTTCATATATCCTCCCGGAAGATTATATGAAAAGCATATCCCCATGGAGCTGGAATGCAAGACTTTTTCATTCGGCAGAATGCATTAATAAAAATTCCCCCTACCGGGACATTCTTTACTGCAGGGAAAACATTCACTGTAAAAAAAAGATCAGTCATGTCTCAGGTACAGGCAAAGGTTACCCGCTCTTTTCCCAGTTTTTCTATAAAAATCCTGAGAAATCGTCCCGCATCTTCATGAATTACATAGTCAGATATCTCGTTTACCGGCGCCTGATCATCAATATTAACAGAGACAATTATATCAGAGTCAATTATTGAAGTGGTATGCTGAATTTGTCCTGAAATGCCAAAACCGATATAGAGCCGGGGCCGCACGGTTTTTCCCGTCTGCCCGATCATACGGCCCTCGTCACACCAGTCATTAAATACCGGAACCCGGGTGGCCCCCACCTCGCCCCCCAGCATTGCTGCCAGTTCGTGAAGAAGTTCAAAATTCTCCTTCTGGAGAAGTCCTCGCCCCCCGGCAACGATAACATCAGCCTGTTCGAGGGATACACTGCACCGGTCCCAGCGAACCGGAGCAGCCTGTTGAGAAATTCTCAAAGATCCTGTATCAAAGGTAAATTCAAGTACTATCCGCCGGGTGCCCTCTTTTTTCCCTGGGGGATTTTTCCCAAAAACCCCGGGCTGTACCGTTGCCACCTGGGGGCGGGTTTCCGGACAAAGAATCGAGGCAACCATATTTCCGCTGAATGCAGGACGTTTCATCAAGAGAAGATTCTTCCCATATTCCTCTGAATCGATAATTTCAAGGCTGGTGCAGTGGGCGGTCAGGCCGGTATGAAAGCGATGAGACATACGGGGAGCCAGATCATTTCCCGCTTCGGTCGAGGGTACCAGCAGAATTGACGGCCGGTATTCTTCGATGAGTTTCTGAAATATATCAGGAAAAATTTCACTGTTGTAATGCTTCAATCCCTGGTTGCTGCAGTAGATAATCACATCAGGGCCGTAGCTCTCAATTTCATCGAGGTACTCTTCCGCGTCAAGGGCCATCACCAGGGCATAGAGTTTTTCATTAAGCTGATCAGCCAGCTCCCGGGCACGGGTCAGCATCTCGAGGGCCCCCTCGAGGACCCGTTCATGATCCTGGATCTCAACAAAGACAAATATTCCGCTGCAATCCGCTTTCTTTAACATCTTCTTCCTGCCTCTGAATTACTCGTATCAGTATTTAAGTATATCATGACGCTTCAGTTCATGAATGAGATAGTCCGCCTTTTCTTCCGGAGTACCTTCAATTTTTTCCCGGGACCTGCTGTGGGAAAAAGATTCTGAAGAGACAACAATTGTCGGCGAGCCTGCCAGCCCGTATTCTTCTTCCTTCCCCCCGATATTTTCCATGCTGAGGCGGTGAATATGCTTATCGTAACACCGTGAGATGTCACTTAACGTGGGAAAACGAACTTCATTGGTTTCTTTATCCGCACAGATTACGAAAGGAAGTTTTACCTTCACCTGCTGGTACTCATGGCCGTAAAGCCGCTCAATACGGGCATGGCCCTGGTCGATGTTAATTTTATTGATCTGACGCACCAGGGGAAGATCCAGGTATTCGGCAATATGATAGCCGACACTGGCGGTACTCCCGTCTATCGCCTCAACCCCGGTAATAATTATATCGTACTCATCAAGATGCTGAATACTTCGGGCAAGAATTTTTCCCGTCACATAAGAATCCGAACCGGCAAAACGGGGATCCGATACGAGTACCGCGTGATCTGCTCCGAGAGCACAGGCCTCATATAAAACATCAGTGGCGTGCTCAGGTCCCATGGTGATGGCGACAACTGAAGCCCCGTAGCGTTCTTTGAGAGAAACCGCAAGCTCAATTGCATGGGCGTCATCGGGATTCATAACAGAGTCATCGGCAGTCCTCAGGAGAACTCCCGTCTTTCGGTCGATCTGTGCCTTATGTGAATCAGGTACCTGTTTCACACAGACAAGAATGTTCATTTCTTTTTCAGTCATAGTATCCTCTAAAAGACGGTCATTGAAATTGAAATTGAAGATTGAAGGCGAAATCGCTTTCCCGTTGATTGTGAAGCGCGAAAACGCTTTCGCGCCTTCTACATACGGCTGAATTCTTTTACGATGGCATTTCCGATTATAATTTTCATTACCTCTGATGTGCCTTCATATATCTGGGTAATTTTCACGTCCCTGAAGTATCGCTCAACGGGAAGCTCTTTAACGTAACCGTAACCCCCAAATATCTGCAGGGCCTCCTGGCAGACTTCCATGGCAACCTGGGATGCGTAGAGCTTACACATTGCCGACTCTGAGGTATAAGGAAGCCCCCGGTCTTTCAGGCAGGCGGCCCGGTATACCAGAAGCCTCGCCGCGTCGAGTTTCGTTTTCATGTCTGCCAGTTTAAAAGAAACACCCTGGAACGTACCGATGGGTTTCCCGAACTGTTTCCGCTCTGCCGCGTAACCCGCAGCGGCTTCAAAGGCAGCCATGCCGATTCCCAGGGCCTGGGCGGCAATGCCGATTCTTCCCATGTCAAGGGTTGTCATTGATATCTTAAATCCGTCTTCAGGTTTTCCCAGTACATTTTTTTTCGGAACCCGTACATTCTCCAGAACCAGTTCAGATACCATGTTGCCGCGCATTCCCATCATGTCTTCGATCTTCCCGACAGAAAATCCTTCCATGCCCTTCTCAACAATAAAGATACCGATACCCCGGGCCTTTTTGCTCCGATCATGTACCGCGGCTACAAGAAAAACATCCCCGACGCCCCCGTTGGTAACAAAGGCCTTCTGCCCATGAAGGATATAATCGTCGCCGTCAATGACAGCAGTAGTCATGATGCCCGCGGCGTCAGATCCCGCGTTCGGTTCTGTCACCGTAAAGCCGCCGATCTTGCGGCCCGAGGCGAGATCAGGCACCAGTCT
>CAZPEK010000090.1:0-7953 GCA_964585555.1 uncultured Leptospirales bacterium
GCAATAAGTATTTTTTTATTTTTTCTGTCCGGCATAGTCCTGCTTTCACTTCCTCTCTCTAAAAAAAAATCAATTCACGTTAGCCTGCCGGCTTTTTAAAATCAACCAGTATTTAAAAGAAATATCTCCTCTTTAAAAATTTCAAAAAAATACCCGGGGTAAAACCTCCCCGGATATCAATGAGAAGCCATGGGGTTTTTTTAACAAATGGTCAGGTTATTGAAGGGACGATTCTCCTTGATACAACCAAATATGAGTATCCCGACATAAGCTTCAGAACCATGTATATACCAACAGAAAATAATGGAAGCTGGCAGCACAATTTCGTACCGGGACTTGAATGGACAGATCCCCTCAGGCCGGATATTTTCCCCTACTGGCTCCACTGGACCGTGGGACTGCGGGGAAACATAAGTTTCAGAAACGGGGCAAATGGAGGAGCCGCCTATAATCCGGGTTTCTCTTTGACATCTGGCGTTTTGTCTACGCCCGGGTTCAGATCGGAAACATGTACAACTTTGGCGACAGCGTAGACATTGCCCTCTTTGCGATTACCGGTGCCGGTGTACGCTTCGCCTTTGAAGACTTTTTCTTTCTCGGTATTGAGGCAGGGGCAATATTGGCAACAAATGTATATCCTTCAAGCTCATCCGGAGGTTTCAAGTAATGCCTTCTGTTTATATGACCTTTGGTTTTAACTTTTTTTGATTCTGGCCGTATCCAATCCTGCGAGCAGCTTTGGACAAACAAAAACTGGAAGTACTCGAAATATCCACCCAAAAGCAATAGTTAATACCTTGACATATAACAGATTTATAGCTATATATAAAATAATCTTAAACAGGATTTTATTTATGAAAACATCATTGCACATAGTCCTCGAAGAAGCCCTTGAGCTCCCTCCCATTGAGAGGGCAAAACTCATAGAAGAGCTGCTCGAAAGCTTTGAATTCAGTAAAGATGGAGCAATTGAAAATCTCTGGGCCGAAGAATCTGAAAGTAGAGTTACAGCCTTTAAAGATGGCAAGTTAAAAGCACGACCGGTTAAAGAAGTATTTAATGAAATAAATAAGCTGAAATGAAATATTCCATACTCTCACCCGCCGAAGCTGAGCTCAAAGAAGCCGTTACCACCACCTGAACACATTCTCCCGTCAAATAGTTCGGAACTCGTCCAATGATGTGAACACTGAATAACAAGTATCAATCTATCAAATAGACACTTGTTCCAGCAATCCAGTTCCAGGGTTTAAAAAACTTTATCCTGCCCCTCCATGAAGAACTTCATACATGGCTTTTAAAAGTTTTTGGGCTCCATAGGGTTTTGAAATAAATAAATCAGCTCCCGCTTCAAGGGTTTTTGTTACCCTTGGGTCCAGCCTGAATCCTGAAGAAAGAAGAACCTTCACATCTGGTTTTATTTTTATCAGTTCAAGATACACATCCAGTCCGGACATGCCGGGCATTGACATATCAAGAAGAACAGCTGATATTTCATTTTGTTTTTTCTTGAAAATTTCAATACCTGAAAGCCCATCATTGGCAGTCAGAACATTATAATTATTTTCAGTAAGAATTGCCCGGGAAATATCCCTGATGATACTTTCATCATCTATCACCAGAATAAGCCCCCCGCCCGGATATTTTTCAAGGTCATCGTCATCTGCATTCTCAGGGCCTCCTTCCGCCAGGTGCTCAGGGAGAAAAACCTGAAAGGTGGTTCCAAGACCTGGGGTAGAATAAAAATCAATAAAACCTCCATGGCTTTTGACTATATTATAGACCATGCTGAGCCCGAGACCCGTGCCTTCATTTTTATTCTTTGTTGAAAAGAAAGGATCGAAAATTGACTTTTTCAAGTCATCAACTATACCGACACCTGAATCGCTTACTTCAATCATAAAATAAAAGAGGTCATTTTCAGCAGCCTCGTACAGGTTTGCAAATTTTTCATCTGAGTATATTTTTTCAACAGAGACTTTAACTTCCCCTCCCCATTTCTCAACTTCAGATTTCATGATTGTCATGGCGTGACTGGCATTCACCATTAGATTAAGGATAACCTGTTCTATGCCCGTCTGGTCAGCCAGAACAATTGCACGCCGGGAAACGTAACTATCATCGATCACAACTGATTTAGGAAAACTGTTTTTACAAATTTTAACGACATTGCCTATTGATTCATTTAAATCAATAACAGACTTTTCAAACTGATATTTCCTGGATAAAGCCAGCAGCTGCTTAACCATATCCTCTGATCTTTTTGATGAATTCTTCAAAACATCAATATAGTAGAATATTTTTTGAGCTGCCTGCAGGTCTTCTTTGTACAATTTTTTCTCAAGAAGCTCGATACTCCCCAGCACTCCTCCCAGGACATTATTAAAATCATGAGCGAGGCCCCCTGCAAGGTTCCCAATGGTCTCCATTTTTTGAGACTGGACTATCTGCTGTTCTTTCTTCTCAAAGTCAGAAATGTCATCAATCCTGACAACGATACCCGCTATATTCCCATCAAGCAGCCGGTATGAATAAAGTTGAAAAGTCTTAATTTCACCATTAACATCCAGGGTCTTTTTATCACAGATAAGAACATCCTTATCTTTTTCTGCAAGAATTGCGGCAAGGTCATCGGCAAACTGAGGAAATAAAGTTACAGCATCTTTCCCCAGGGCCTCTTCACCGGCAATGCCTGAAAATTTTTCAGCCATCTGATTCATGTTTTCAATTTTTCCCGACTCATTCATTCCAAAAAGTATATCAGGCATTGAATTAACAACATTATTTAAATAAATCTTTGCATCCATCAGCTGTCTTTCAGTTCTTTTTCTCTGGACGACTTCCCTTCTCAAAACAATTGAATTATAACCGTAAAACATAACAGCCAGCACACTGATGAAAATAATAATAAAAAGTACTATCAGCTTATTGACGAATCCCTGCATAAGCCCGGTTACTTCATTCTCAGGAGTTGCTATTACGATAGACCAGTGGGTATTAACAATTTTCACAGGAAAGTAGACAGCATACTTCTTTACCGTCTCAACCTTTTTACCCTTTATTTCATTTAAAAAATAAACTGCCTCGCCTTCCTCACCGATGACCATTTTTTTAGACATATCAATTATACTCGGAGAAGTTGAGAAAGTTTCAGCAACTGTTTTGCCGATATTACCAGGAACAGGGGAATACAACTCAACCCCGCTTTTACTAATCATCCAGGCATATCCCGACTTTCTTATTTTAATATTCTCAAGATGTTTTTTAGATATTTCCGTAAAAGAAATCAGCAGGGTAATGCACCCCGCATACTGTTTGTTATTAAAAACAGGGTAGGCGTATGCAATTGCCCGATATCCCTGAAGGGTCATGAAGACATCACTGACTACCGGAAGATGTTTTTCATAGATATACCTGTTGTGTTTCTGTTGTAAAACATTTTTTCCGATAACTTTTTTATTGAAAGGATAAGTATAAACTATATTCCCGTTTTTATCTATGCGTGTAACAGCCTTGATGTTTTCACTGTTACTAAGGTAAAACTTTTTCATGAAAGGTTTATAGGCGTCGGAATATACTTTTATTGAATCAATTGAGGTAAGAAATTTAAGATTTAACTCGTATGATTTAAATGCCGCCTGTATACTGTCGGCGGCAGCCTTTGCATGAACCCTCTGATGCTGATTGAGCTGGTTTACTGTCTTAAGCTTTACTTCCTCGTATATCTGGAAGAAAAAATAAATTCCCGACAGAATAACAAAGCAGGTAATAATGATATATAGTTTATTTCTCATAGGAGCGCTTCTGTAATTTTAACACACTATTTAACCATTAATTTCAGGGGAAGTCAATAAGGTTTCCGGACAAATGACCTTAGACACAGATCTTGAGTCTGCATTCAGAATAAAAATTTATGTGACTATGCAAATATATCTTGACGAAAGATTTTTTTACACAGCTAATATTCCAGCATTTCATTAAAGACAAGGAACCGGTATGGCAGGAACATTTTCACGCCTGAAAGAACAGGAAAAAGACCTCAGGAAAAACATTATTATTGATGCGGCGGAAAAAGAATTCGCGGCCAAGCCCTTTAACCGGGTCAACATGCGGGATATCGCTAAAAATGCCGGGATATCACCCGCCTCAATCTACCGGTACTTCCCTGACCAGCAGTCCCTCTTCCTTGAAGCCTTTGTCCGGGGGACCAGTGATATTTTTCAGAAACTGGCTGATATAGCAGACAATTCGAGTGATGGAGCCCTCAAAGAAATAACTGAAGTTTTTATCGAATATTTCACCCACAATGACCAGTACTTCAGCATGCTCATGCACTTCTTTCTTGACGGCACTGTTGAACAGGATGTATTCGAAAAGCTGCGTGCCCTTGAGCGGAATCTTCTCTCGGTATTCGATACAGCTTTTACAAAAATGAAAATAAAAGGAAACATCCGCTTCAATTCACACACCTACTTCGCCGGCCTTGTCGGTATTGTGGCTACCTTTAGAAATCGTCCCGACAAGGAACTCCCTGATGTACTGGAACACCGCCAGAGGGTCTCTTCAATACTTGCGGGACATTTCAGCGGAACCACCGCCTGACACGGCTCAGCCCGTAACCGGGATACCGGCTCAGAGCCGTGCCTTCAAAAAGGGGCTCTGAGCAGTGAAACCCTTAAAATACCCGGCATTTCAGAGAATAGTGAATCAAAATACCCAATACTGAAAATAAATTCACTAAAATACAAAAAGTAATTGTATTATTTAGCTGGTACCTTAAAAAGAATACGCCCGGTAGGGCTGTTTTACATAAATAAAAATAAATATCCATAAAAACTTTTAGAATACGGGAATCGGATTAGAGGCTATGAATTTGAGCGAAGAATCCTGTATCACATCAAGAAGCCTTGATCAGGTACAGATTACACGCCTTATACTTAACTTAGTACACTTTAATGGTACCAAAAATGAATTTCTCCGCCTTCTTTCAGAAAAACTGACAGAAGCTGGTGTCCCGGTTTTCAGTATTAATTTCTTTACCAATGAACCAGGAGGCCTCCGGTACTCTTCTTCCATCACGGCAGTACCTGAAGAGAGTACCGGCGCCTTTATTCCTTCTGAAGATCTCACCTCACCGCTGAAAGAGGCCCTTGAGCTCTTTACTACCGGAAAAATCATTGCGGGTCCCCAGGAAAAAGATAACTCCTTCCCCACTGAATGGGATCAGAGGCAGTACCACGAATACTACGGCTCTCTTCCCGATTCTGACGAACGTTCAGCTCTTCTTGACACCCCGGGTTCAGGATACCCGGTGATTCTTCCCCTGATAAAAGAAAAAGCCTTTTACGGAACCATGGAGATTCTCATTCCTGAAGAAGATACACTTCCTTCACCAAATCCCGAAGATATCTGCCTGGCGGCAAAGCTTACAGCCGAGGCATGCGGCATGTTTCTTGATCCGGTGATTGAAAAAATTTATGGGGGGAAGTCAGAGGCAGCCTTCAGAGATATGGCGGGGCTTTCAGAATCACCTGCCCGGGCACGGGAAGACAAAGAAATAAAGCAGCTGAATCAAAAACTCGAGGGAGAGCTGACCCGGAAAATCCAGATACTGAAAGATAAAGAACGTCACCTCCACACCCTGGTATCAACGGTACACAATATTGAGGCAGGAAACCAGTGGCCCGAGAGGCTTCACCATATCATAGCGGGATTCATGTCCCTTGACGCACGCAGTGTATCGCTTGTTATACGGAAAGATGATTCACTCCAGGTTGCCCGGGTCTTTCCGGAAAAAACCAATGACGCCATGACCCGGTTTCTTGACCGTGAACTTGAATCGTCTTCCTTCGATATAGAAAGCCATCGAGAAAATCCCTTCACCCTGTCAGTCGAAATGATTCAGCCCATCTTTTTTATCGGCGATGAGGGCATCTATGATTTTTTTAAATCATGCTATCCCAATACAGGAGAAGCCGCTCTTAATAAATGCACGGCCCTCTTTGAGGGGCAGTCTATCATCATCTTTCCCCTTGAAACAAAGGACGGCGCAGAAGGGGCAATTGCCGTTTCAGCGTCTCTCGAAATACTTGAAAATAACTTTGAATACTTTCAGCTTCTGGGCAGCACCGCAGCCGTTGAAATTGACCGAAGAAAAAATGCTGCCGTACTCGCAGAATCAGAAAAGCGATACCGTTCACTGATCGAATCATCAAAAGAAATGATTGTTTTCTGCAGCCGTGAAGGCAAAATCCACTTCTCCAACAGGACTTTTTACAACACAACGGGCCACACAAAAAAACATACCGTCGGGACTTCACTCTATGATTTTCTTCCCGCCATGGAAAAAGAAAAAGTAAAAAAGCTCATCTCCACTGTTCTCGAAAACAGATCAATTGCCGATCCTGGTGAAATTATTTTAAAAGGAAGTAAAGGCAAAGACATCTGGACCGAGATGACCATTACCCGGGCCGCCGACAATGGAGAAAACCTGCATATCGCCTTCAGGGATATCAGCTTCAGAAAAAAACTTGAAACCCAACTCAGTGACATATCTACTGTACAAGACCAGATAATCCAGACTGACATGATCGGCATTGTCACAACCGACCTGAGCGGTATGATTACCCGGTGGAACACCGGGGCGCAGGCAATGCTCGGATATGGCGAAATTGAAGTACTGGGAAAGAATATCCGTGAATTTATCGGTCAGGCCCACAAAATAGTCGATCCGGTTTCCTTTAACGACTCTGCCATACCAGGGGCTCATCACGCCAGGGAAGTCACCCTGAAAAAAAGAAACAACACTACTGTTGCTGCAATGTATGCAGAACAGGTGATGAAGGACAGCGCCGGACGCCCGATACTGATCGTCTCATTCTTCTTTGATATTACCGAAAAAATAAACCTTGAAGCCCATTCAAGAGAACTGATGCGACAGCTTTCCCAGGCTCAGCAGGTAACTATTCTCTCACTGGCGAAGCTGACTGAATACCGGGACCTTGAAACGGGAACCCATCTTGAACGCATCATGAAATATACTGAAATTCTGGCCCATGAACTCTCGGGGCTCGATTCATACAGCAGTTATATAACCGAAGAGTATATCCTTGACCTGGTAAGCTCATGTCCCCTCCACGACATCGGCAAGGTGGGCATTCCCGACAACATCCTCCATAAACCGGGAAAACTGACCAGTGATGAATTTGATATCATGAAAAACCATACCATCATCGGGGGCGACACCATCCGTGACGCCGAGGAGCAGCTCCAAAGCCGTTCATACCTTGAACTGGGCCGTGAAATCGCCTACTCTCACCATGAAAAATGGGACGGTTCCGGATATCCCCATGGACTGAAAGAAGAAAATATTCCCCTTTCAGCCCGCATCGTCTCAGTGGCCGATGTCTATGACGCCCTTATCAGCAAACGTCCCTATAAAGATGCCTACACCCATCAGACCGCCGTATCCATTATCAAAAAAACCGAAGGCACTCATTTTGATCCATCGATTATTGATGCCTTTGCCCGCTGTGAACCCCTCTTTGAAGAATACAGCGAAGTGGCCTTTCAGGAAGTAACACGAGAAGGCCTTCATTCCCGTGATATTGACATTGATGAATCAAAGTTGAACTGACGACAAAGTATTATTCTCTTGACAACAGCAAGTCTTATCTATAGTCATCCCATATAGAGTGACTACTCACTCTATATGGGATCGATTTTTTAAGCTTGACATATATATCGTTATCGATTTAACAGTAGGGCCATGAAGGAGAAAATCATGAAAATAGCATTTGTAACAGGCGGTGGTGATTCCGCAGGCATCAACTCAGCCCTTGCCCGGGCGGTACTCCATGGAAGAGAGAGGTACCAGGCGTCATTCATCGGTGTACGGCGCGCCTTCGAAGGCCTTGCTTCAGACACCATTGAAGAATACCTGTTTGGCCTCGA
>CAZPEK010000090.1:7963-10750 GCA_964585555.1 uncultured Leptospirales bacterium
TCCCCTCTATGAATGGGAGGCCCACCGGATATTCTGCGCCCCCAGTACCATTCTCGGATCATCACGATTTGCCCCCTTCAGTGAATAAAATAAATCATGGGCCCCGGAAAAAATCCAGAGCAACATGAAAAAACTCGGCATCGATGCAATACTTGCAACCGGGGGAAATGATACAATCGGATCAGCGATGCATCTTCACGACTTTGGCATTCCAATAATCGGCATCCCTAAAAGTATTGATAATGACATAAGCGGAACCGACTGGATGCTCGGTGCAAGCACTGCTGTTGACTTTGCCCGTGAAGCCTTCAGGAGCTCAGCTGTCTCTGCCGAGACGACGGGCCGGCTGGCTTGCCTACCTGACTGGAATCTCCACCAAGGCTGCCCTCATAACTGTTCCGGACAAAGCATTCTCTCTCCACGCTCTGGTTGACCGGGTTAAACAACTCCAGGATCAAAATCAATTTGTTAATATTGTAGTATCCGAAGGAATTAATTTCAACCAGGAAGATCCTCTCTTTAAAAAAGCCCTCAGACCCGAATCAGAAGACCAGGTGCTGAGAGCCATGCTTTCAGTGAAACCAGAATACGATGAACATGGCAACATCAAGCTTGGGGGCGTCGGTGTCATTATACAGCGAATCCTTGCAATGGGCCTGGAATGTTCTTTGAGTGCTATCAGGCAGTCAAATATCGGTTTCTCACTTCGGGGCCTGACTCCAAATGCCTTTGATATTATCCTGGGTCAGCGTTTCGGACACCAGGCCATGGAGCTTCTCATGGACAGGCAGTCAGGTATCATGGTCGGTATCCGGGGCAAAGAAATTGTTTCTGTCCCGATGAAAGAAGCATTGCCCCAGTACACCCTTGACGCCCTGAGCAATGAAGAACTTGATGCCTTTGGTGTCTTTTTTACTCCATGAAACCGGATATAATATCCCGGTACTGCACCAGTACCGGGATGTCAAAACTTCCTTTCAAATCTTTGCCTGAGCCTTTCTTTAAAGAGAAGTGAAATCCAGGTTATAGTGAAGATGCATGCAGATGTAGTGATCGAGTATTTTCATTTCTTTCACCGGGGTGTCCATTTTATTGATGTAAAAAAATCCATAGTTAAGACGAAAACTCATTCCACGAAAAATTTTAAAATGTACTCCCCCCCAGAGGGCATTTTTATCAAAAAACTCAGTGCCGTCATTGTCTCTATCTGAGGCCGTAAGCTTCAAAAAAACTTCCTCCATAAAGAAGAGACTGATATATTTATGCACCGGTACAACAACACCGAAAGCATTTCGATTTATCAGTTCATAATCAAGCTCATCACCGTTTCCCGTTTCGCCGGGAAAATCATTTACCATTCTGAGTCGGTAAAACAACCGCAGGTTTTTAAACTTCCAGGAAAAATCATTCATCCAGTCTACAGCATGCCGGTAGTACCGAAGCTTTGCTGCCCCTCCCGGGGTTTCAGCCTTTTCATCGGCAAAAAAAGTATAGAAGAGATACAGAGGCTTTGTAATAAACTGAAAGTTTTTCCGGGAAAATTTCCATTGAGGCCCGATCCATGCCTGCTGATTCCAGGCCCCGTCAGCGGTATTAAGAGAAACTGTCGAGGTGGTGGTGACTATTTCACCCCGGGCATGAAAGTTATACCGGGAGCTGACCATGGCAAACACCCCCAGTCCCGAATCAGTCAATGTTCCACTGAAGGATACACGGGCCCATATATGCCCCCGTGTCCGGTCTATTTTTGTCGCCCCGTGAAGGGAGACACTGAACATAATGATGCTGAGAATAAGTATTTTTTTCATATAAACCCCATAATTTCACTGCATACAATTTTTATTTTTGTAGCACAGTATTCTACAGATTCGCACTGTCAAGATATTTGTCGATTATTAGTACTATTTTTTGATATTTTGTGATACTTTAAGACATGGCAGGCGGTAATGGCTGCTTATTTTTGTACACTTAAAGGTATAAAACATTTAAGGGAAAAGGAAGTTCTAAAAATCCTTTTCTGCAATTTCCCAAAAACCAGGGCCTTCCTTCTCAAAAACAGATCTTCCAGCACCTGCCTGCAGGCCGCACTAATGAAACATTGTTTTTTAAATCTTTTGTAATCAAAACATTGTTTTATATTTTTCTTGACACCATGTCTCCTTTTCATATACTTCTCGAATCAACCTCGAACAATCCGGGAGAAATACCATGGAACTCGACTCAGGGCTTACAGGCACACCGCTGCATGATTTCACCGCACAGGTAAACTGGCGGGACACCATGAACTACGCCGCTTCAATCAACGACACCAGCAGCTTTTACTTCGACGATGAACGGAAAGAAGGAGTCATCGCCCATCCGATGTATGCCGTTGCCCTCACCTGGAAAATACTGGGACGCATCCATGAAGTTATTGATGCTGAAAATTTTCCCATGGAAGTCATTGCCCGGCAGGTGCACTATACCGAGTACCTTGAATTTCACCGCCCCCTGAGACCCGATGACCAGCTGACCATCAAGGGGCATGTTGCCGCCATCCTGCCTCACCGGGCGGGAACCCATGTGGTTATCCGTTTTGATGCCCTTGACAGGAAAGGCGAACCGGTCTTTACGGAACTCCAGGGAGGCCTGATGCGGGGCGTCACCTGTACCGGCGGCGGCGAGGGCAAAGATGCCCTGCCGGTTATCCCTGAACATCGGAAAAATGAAATTGACTGGAAAACGCCGGTACGGATATCTCCCCTGCAGTCCTTTGTCTATGACGGCTGCACGGATATATTCTTCCCT
>CAZPEK010000091.1:0-698 GCA_964585555.1 uncultured Leptospirales bacterium
ATTTCCCCACAACGGGATTAGCATATGATACTACCCATAACGGTGGTTCAGATTTATTTATTACTACAATGGATAATAATCTAAATAATATGTTAATTTCAACTTATGTGGGTGGTTCTAAGGATGAATTTGCTACAGATATGTATATTGGCCCCAATGGAAACATACATATTGTGGGAATGACTAGCTCAGACGACATTCCAACTGCTGGAACAATAGGGACTACAAACTCTAGTGAGTTAGATGGTTTCGTGATAAAGTTTGATAATTCAACAAGATTGATTGAATATGGAAGGTATATTGGTGGAGATGGTTTTGATGATGCATGGTGTGTTGCAGTTGACGATAATGCTTATGTATATGTATCTGGTTATACTGAATCAACTGATCTTCCAGTTACTGCTGGAGTGCTTCAAAATACCTATGATGCAAATCAAGATGGTTTTATATATAAAGTAAATAATTGACGTAGAATAAGCGACATAATATATTTGTAAATTGTTAGTTTTTTCTTCAAAGTTACTTGCATAAATATTGTACCAAAAGAAATCTGTTTTTATCAAACTATAATTATATGAAATTTAGATTAAGCTCAAAAAGATCTCGTAAAACAATTGATTTTGGGAATCTTCTTCCAGATATTGTTTCTGAATTTGAAATTAATGACTCATTTATTATAGAAGATCTTCGCTCTAAAT
>CAZPEK010000091.1:751-10685 GCA_964585555.1 uncultured Leptospirales bacterium
CTGTCTTCATGTTTCCTCAATGGACCGTGATAAATTTTTAAGCAGATACTTTTTATTATTACAGATCATTCTGTATACGCGAATGAACTTATTATGATGAAAAATGAAATACTCGATAAAATTTTATCGTGTAATCCAGCTGCTTCAATCAATACTATAAAAATTGAAATAAAAAAATACAAAAGAAATTAAATGTATATTCATATTGGAAACCGAAATGTTATTTCAGTTCATAAAATAATTGGTATTTTTAATACTAAAACGCTTAATCTTTCAGATGACAATATTTACTTAAATTCACAAATTATCGAAACAGTGAAAACGGTTATTGTAAACGAATCAAATGAAATTTATACCAGTTCAGTTAGTCCCTACACGGTGATAAAACGTACTGATATTCTAAAAGAATCTCTATGGAGAAAAAGCAATGAGTAAAGATTACAAAGCAGATAATATACAGGTGCTGGAAGGCCTTGAAGCAGTACGTAAGAGGCCTGCAATGTATATCGGCTCAACTGATGCATATGGATTACATCACCTTGTTTATGAAATAGTTGATAATGCAATTGATGAAGCATTGGCAGGACACTGTGACAATATTATTATCACAATTCATAAAGGAAATATTATTGTTGTTGAAGATAATGGAAGAGGAATTCCTGTAGATATTCATCCTGTTGAAAAAATTAGTGCCCTGGAAGTTGTAATGACAAAACTTCATGCTGGTGGAAAATTTGATAATGAAAGTTATAAAGTTTCAGGTGGATTGCATGGTGTAGGAGTTTCCGTTGTTAATGCACTTTCGCAACAGCTCAACGTGGAAGTTTATAGAAATGGTTATACATATACTCAATCTTATAAAAAGGGTATACCAACGGGTAAAGTAAAAAAAGGTGAAAAAACATCGAAAAGAGGTACCAGACTGCATTTCTGGCCAGATACTGAAATCTTTGATGAAACATTATATAACTTTGATACACTTGCACGTCGTCTCAGGGAACTTGCTTTTCTTAACGCTGGTATTAAGATTACTTTGAGAGATGAAAGGGACGAGAAAAAGAAAAAAGCAAAAGGGACGGAGCATGTATTTCAATTTAAAGGTGGAATTATCTCTTTTGTTGAACATCTCAATGAATCCAAAAACCCAATAATAAAGAAACCGGTTTATTTTAAAGCTAAGAAAGATAATGTTGAGATTGAAATAGCACTTCAGTACATAGATTCATACGCTGAAAATGTGTACACCTATGCTAATAACATAAATACCAGGGAAGGAGGAACTCATCTTGCTGGTTTTAAATCTTCCTTAACAAAAGTAATAAATGATTCTCTTAGAAAGGGCAAATTTGATAAAAATATACCATCCTTGTCTGGGGATGATGCACGAGAGGGACTTGTCGCTATAATCAGTGTTAAACTACCTGATCCACAATTTGAGGGACAAACAAAAATGAAACTCGGAAATGGCGAGATTAAAGGTATTGTTGAGTCTGTTACCAATGAAAACCTGAGGCTCTATTTTGAAGAAAATCCCCAGGATGTTAAGAAAATAATGGATAAATGTATACAGAGTGCCAGAGCGAGAATTGCCGCTAAAAAAGCAAGGGATCTAACCAGAAGAAAAAATGCTTTAGAATTTGATTCTCTTCCTGGTAAACTGGCTGACTGTTCAGAGAGGGATCCCTCAAAATGCGAAATATTTATTGTTGAGGGTGATTCTGCTGGTGGTTCCGCAAAACAGGGAAGGGATAGAACGTTTCAGGCTATTCTTCCTCTCAAGGGAAAAATCTTAAATGTCGAAAAGGCCAGACTTGATAAGATTCTCTCCAATGAGGAAATTAAAACTCTTATTACCGCTATTGGAACAGGTATTGGAGAAGAAGAATTTAATATTGAAAAAGCCCGCTATCATAAAATCATAATTATGACAGATGCAGATGTTGATGGTGCCCATATACGAACATTGATTTTAACTTTTTTCTTCAGGTATATGAAGGAATTAATTGATAATAGCTTCCTTTATATAGCCCAGCCCCCATTGTACAGTATCAAAATAGGTAAAGAATCCTTTTATGCTTATACCGATGATGAACGGGATTCTATTTTGAAAGAGCACAAGGATCAAAAAGCCTATATACAAAGATATAAGGGTCTAGGAGAAATGAATCCTGAACAATTATGGGAGACTACGATGGATCCAAATCAGCGTACTATGATGAGAGTAAATGTTGACGATGAAATTGAAGCAGAAAATGTATTTTCTGTCTTGATGGGGGATATTGTTGAACCAAGAAGACGTTTTATTGAAGAAAATGCTAAAAATGTTCAGAATCTCGATTTATAATATTCCGGAGAATCAACTGTGGCTACAAAGAAAACTACAAAAAAATTAACTAAAAAGACTCTTGGTAAAGATGCTCAACAGGAATTGTTTCATCCTCTTGAAACAATAATTGATGTTGAAATAGAAGATCAAATGAGAGGGTCGTACCTGGATTATGCAATGAGTGTAATCATTGGCCGGGCGCTTCCTGATGTGAGGGATGGATTAAAACCTGTACATCGTCGAATACTGCATGCCATGAATGAACGAGCCTGGAGAAGTGATCGTCCATATGTAAAATCAGCTAAAATTGTTGGTGAAGTCATTGGTAATTTTCACCCACATGGCGATACAGCTGTTTACGATACTATGGTTCGAATGGCTCAGGATTTTTCAATGCGCATTCCAATTATCGATGGACAGGGAAATTTCGGATCTGTTGATGGCGATCCCCCTGCTGCGTATCGTTATACTGAAGCGAGGCTTAATAAGGTAGCAGAAGAATTGCTACGAGATATTGATAAGGAAACTGTTGATTTTGTTTCTAACTTTGATGAAACAAGAAAAGAACCAACTGTTCTTCCTGCGGCATATCCAAACCTTCTCGTTAATGGATCTGACGGAATCGCAGTCGGAATGGCAACCAAAATTCCCCCTCATAATCTTGGTGAGATAATTGATGGAACTGTCGCTTTGATAGAAAATCCTGATCTTAAAGTAAAGCAGTTGATGAAATATATAAAGGGGCCTGATTTGCCAACCGGTGCTACCATTATGGGAAGTGAAGGTATTTATAAAGCCTATACAACCGGAAGGGGAAGTATTAAAATAAGGGGCCGAGTAGAAATAGAAGAGTATAAAAAAACCAGGGAAGCAATAATAATTAAAGATATTCCATATCAGGTCAATAAGGCTGTACTTATAACCCGAATTGCTGATCTTGTTAATGCCAAATCAATAGAGGGTATTGCGGAAATCCGTGATGAATCTGACAGAAATGGGATGAGAATCTTTATCGGATTAAGGAAAGACGCGAACAGTTCTGTCATTCTTAACCAGCTGTATAAGCATACATCTCTTCAAAACTCTTATGGAATTATTCTTCTTTCAATAGTAGATGGTGTTCCGAAAGTACTCGATCTGAAATCCCTTCTTTCCCATTATATTTTACATCGAAAAACTGTAATTACCAGAAGAACTCAATATGAATTAAGAAAGGCTGAGGAACGAGCTCATATTCTCGAAGGACTAAAGATTGCCCTAGATAATATTGATGAGGTTATTCAGATAATAAGGGGTTCAAAAAATGCTGATGAAGCAGGCAAAAAACTTATAAAAAGATTTAAATTTTCTGAAATCCAGGCAAAAGCAATTCTGGATATGCGACTTCAAAGGCTTACAAGCCTCGAAGTTAAGAAAATCGTTGATGAACTTAAAGCTCTTGAAAAACTTATTGCCGAATTAAAAGCTATTTTAAAAAGCGAAATCAAGCTCTTGAATATTGTCAAAAATGAACTTATTGCCATCAAAGAAAAGTACGCAGATAAAAGAAAAACTGAAATTCTTGAAGGTGGTGAAATTTCTACCGATTTCAATGTTGAAGATTTGATTGCAGAAGAAGATACTGTAATTTCTATCACCAATGATAATTTTATCAGGAGGTTGCCAATAGACACTTTTAAGAAGCAGAGAAGAGGGGGCAAAGGCGTTATTGGAATGTCTTCTAAAAGAGAAGATTTTATTCGCATGATGACCATTTGTTCTACTCATGATATGGTTATGCTTTTTTCTAATAAAGGGAAGATTTTTTCTCTTAAGGCATACGAGCTTCCCCTGGCATCCAAGGCTAGCCGCGGTAAAACTTTAAAGGGGATAATTAATCTTTCGTCTGAAGAGTCAATAACTGCAATATGTTCCGCAGCTGATTACTCAGCAGATGTAAATCTCTGCATGGTGACAAAAAATGGAATTATGAAAAAAATCGCTGCCAGTGATTTTTCTAATGCTAAAAAAGGTGGTATTATAGCTATTAATCTTAAAAAAGATGACGAATTGGTTGATGTAAAAATTATAGAAAAAGACAGAGATGTCGTAATTGCTTCTAAAAATGGCCTTATTCTTAGAACAAATATTGATAACATGCGTACCATGGGAAGAACAGCAGCTGGAATCATTGGTATGCGTTTAACCAAGGAAGATGTTATTATTGGTGTTGATATTGTTAAAAAGAACACATCATTATTTGTTGTAACCGAAAAGGGATATGGCAAAAGGGTTAATTTTCAGAACTTTGCCGCTAAAGGCCGTGGTGGTAAAGGTATGACATATGTTAAAGTTGGAAATAAGCATGGAGCAGCAGCCGGTATACGGTCTGTTTTCCCGGACGATGAGATAATTATTATCTCCAAGTCTGGTATGGCTATCAGAGTCAATGCTAAAGATATTTCAACCCAGGGGCGGACTGCAACAGGGGTAAAACTTTTGAATATTGACGGTGATGATATCGTTTCTGATTTTGCCGTAATCACGGAATAGATTAAAGATTCCTTATTCACTATTGAATAATAGTGAATAAGGAATCATACTATATTATAAAAAACACTTGTTATCTTCTTATTAACTAATAAGATATAGCTCTGAAAAACATTAAGGTAGGACTATTTAATGAATAAACTTTTTCTTTT
Source organism: uncultured Leptospirales bacterium (assembly GCA_964585555.1). Classification (GTDB taxonomy): domain Bacteria; phylum Spirochaetota; class UBA4802; order UBA4802; family UBA5550; genus CAZHNW01. The sequence continues at coordinate 5,759 of CAZPEK010000091.1, forward strand.
ATGCTCAATTCTCTCTGTTGCTGGTTGCTATGTTTTTTTCTTTTTCAGTATTGATCTTGTTTATGGTTCCGTTTCCTTTATACTGAGTATAGTCTTTGCAATACTGTATGCAATGCAATCAACTACAAATAAACTTTCAGATGACCATAAAATTAATCAGTAAAGGATACCAGTTTCATCCCTCTGCCTGTTGTTTTTTATGAAATCTAAAAGAGATTTTTGAGCTCCCTTGGTTGTTTTATTAGAAATGAAGCTCCAGCCTTAATCAGTTCCTCTTCTGGCCTGATCCCCCAGGTCACACCAACAGATGCCATTCCGGCCCTGTCCGCTGTCATGATATCCACTGCGGAATCACCGACAAAAATCATATCTTCGGGTAATATGCCGGTTTCACCAGCAATTTTTAAGGCGGCGGCAGGATCAGGTTTTATCGGCATGTTTTTTACCGCGCCCTGGATAACTGCAAAATTCTGATTGCTGAAGATACTGTTAACCATCATTTTCGTGAAAGGGTCACTTTTGTTTGAAAGAACTGACATCGGTATTCTTCTTTTTTCCAGGTATTTCAACAGGTCTTCTATCCCTGGATAGGGATATGTGGAATCGAGACAGTATTTTTTGTAGATGTTCCCGTATTCTTTTAGTAATAATTTAACTGACTCTCTGGTTCTGAAATTTTCAGGTATAGATTTTTCAATAAGGTATTCTAAACCATGGCCAATAAAAAACCTGTAGGTGTCTTCATTGTGTTCTGGCAGGTTATGGTTCAATAGTACGCGGTTCATTGAACGAACTATATCAGGGAGAGAATTGATCAGTGTACCATCCAGATCGAAAATAACTGCTTTATATTTCATTACTAACTCCGTATTTATACAGCAAATTGCTGTATAAATAAAAATAACAACATAGAAAAATTAAAAAAGGCAGTCACCAGTTTTTTTCAAGTTGACTGCCTTAATCAGGCTTAGTGCTTTTAACTTCCTGCAAAATTATTTAAGGCTTTATTCTCATACGAAGATACTCTTCTCTCATCAAATATATTGCTTCCAAAGTATCCTAATAAGTCTCTGATAACTGTCTGACTGCATTGCGGTAACTGCTGTTTGAAGGATCGCGCCGTGATGCCTCCTGATACCATTTGAGAGCCTCACGGCTGTCCTTGAGCTTATACCGGTAAACCCATCCAAGCTTTTGTGCCGGCCAGGCATAATTTTTGTGGTAACGGGAACATTTTTTTAAATAGTACACTGCATTTTTATAATCATTTACCAGTGTATAGGTATGGCCCAGATTAGCCAGGCTGTATTTATTTTTGTAGTCATATCTCAGTGAGGTTTTATAGTTCCGGATAGCCTTCTGGTATTCCTTTTTTTGAAGGTAGATATAAGCAACCTCTCCCCATCCGAAGGCGTAATCCGGTTTAACCTCTACGGATTTTTTAAAATAGATGAGTGCCTTATCATATTCCTTTAATCGTCGATAGCCGATACCGAGATTAACCAGACCGAGAGGATAATCAGGATATTTTTCTACTACAATTTTATACATCTCCAGGGCTTTTCTGTGTTGTTTTTCCTTGTCATATACGACGCCAATATTCATGTAAGCTGTTTTGTATTCTGCATCAACTTTAATGGCCTGTTTAAAGGCAGCTTTTGCCAGCTCATATTTTCCCTGGTCGGTGTAAATAATTCCAAGATTATTGTGAGCATCCGCAATGAAATTATTTTTTTCAATTGCCTTTTTCAGATACATTTCTTCTTTTCTGTCATTGTAGCCGTAGATTCGGCTCATGAGAAAATAGGCTTCTCCGTTATTCGGATTAATGCGCAATACTTCCTTTGTTTTATCTTCACATTTGTCCCATTTCTTAGGTTCCAGTTTTTTATCTACATTTTGGTAATATTTTGCCAGAGAAAGATGTGCTTCATCGAGATTTGGACTGTAGGCCAGGGCCTTTGTGCTGTATTCATATGATTTTTGCAGATACTCCGGGTGTATTTTATTAGAATAATTTTTTACCTTCCAGTAGAGGTTCGCATAGGCCTTACCGAGGCCTGCATAAGCAAGGCTGTACTGTCTGTCTATAGTTGTTGCTTTTTTGAATAGCTTGATGGCTTCTGAATAATTAGTCTGGTAATAAAATTTTTGTCCTTTCGAAAAATATTCATAGGCTGAAAGGTTTTTCGTATAGTTTCTCCGCATCCTGTTTCGGAGTTCATCGGTCATGTCAATATCTTGATCTTTTATAATGTTAATTGCGATTTTATCCTGAAGGTCAAAAATTTCGTCCATTTTACCGGTGGCCTGCACCTGTTTTACTATTTTATGACTTTCAACATCAACGAGCTTTGCGCTGATTCGTACATTGGTTCCATAGACCTGAAAATTTCCTACAACAAGAATATCAGCATTGAGGGCCTTTCCTGCCTGTTTCGCCAGCTTTTCATTAATAAATCCGGACTGACCAAGACGAATCTCATTAAGCACTTTATCTACATTGGTCCGGTCGATTACAATATAATCTTTAATGTTTCTCAATTTATAAGATATTGAATCGGCAATACCAATTTTCAGCCAGTTCAGGTTATTCCTCTTGCTCAGGTTATTGAATGCGGTAACACCAATAATCTTTTCAGCAAAAAGATTACTGGTGCAAAACAATGCAATAAAAATTGATAACAATAATCTGGTTTTCATAGTTAGATCTCTCCATTAGAAGTTCCTGGCCTTTTCAGGACCGAGGAAGTATACATGCTGTATCTCAAATAAATATCGAAAAGGAAGGAAAAGTCAAGGAAAATAGTCTCGATGCTATACTACTGGTTTTGGAGTTACAAGTGTACTTTCCTGAACCGATAGGGGAATGTAACATGATCCATGGCAATGTCATTATACCATTCTTCCTGTTCTTTCTCGTTTTCAAACGCAACCAGTTCCGGCAATTCTCTGTAGATACGGTATAATAAATTTTTTACACAGGCATACGTTCCCGTTGAAACCAGTAGGGAGGGATTTGTTTCTTCTGAATTTATGTATTTTTCCAGCTGATGGATATTCGCCTTGTTTACCTTGATGATTGGTTCCACCATGGTATACTTCATGTTAAAATGAATATAGCTTTCTATTTTTTCTGTTACATGAAAGCATCGAATGGAGAGCCCTTCGTCTTCAGAGATGAATAGATTTAAGCGCCTGTTAAAGGAATTTGAGTCAAATTTTTTGATTTCCCTGTATAGCCTTTTTTCATCTACCAGGCCATCACTGTAAAAGATTAAATTAAAGAGGTGATGGGGGGGAAGTCTATCCATCAGCAGGCAAAGGCCTTTCATGATTTGATCAACATTATTCAGGCAAATATGAAAGGAGAACAGACTTGTTTCGATGGAGGCAATAATTTCCTGAGATTTCCACACCGGCAACCCCTCAGTTTGAATAAAACAGGCTGATGTCAGACCATTATCATTTTCCAGACTAAAACCGGGAAGAGAAAAGCTGCTTTGGCTCAAACCTGTTGCCTCTTCTACGTATCTACTGATTGAGTATATGTCCTCAAATGACATGCCCCATCCATCAAGATAAAAATAAGGAGGCTGTTGAAGACTGGCAATGTTTTCCTTCACAGCCCGTTCCCTGATTGCAGTGCCGGGAAGAAGCATTAATGGATAGAGCTCTATAAAGTCCTCCATGCCTTTACTGAGCAGGGTGTCAACAGTATACCTGAATGAATCCACATTTTCGTAAGGAAGACCGGGAATTATGCCTATTTTCAGATCGATTCCCGCTTCTGCTAAATGGATTATTCCCTCAAGTTCTTTTTCCGGATTGCTGTTTCGTAGAACCGCCTGGAGACTTACGGGGCTCATGGTTTGAAGGCCTACTTCCAGGGATTGAAATCCTCCTTCATAGAGAAGCTTTGCAGTCTTTGACGTAATTTTTCCCGCTCTCAGTTCAGTATGGAGGCTTACGCCATGCCTGAGATCTCTCAATTTTTCGAGGCGCTTAAGAAAGTCTGGAGAAGCGTCAAAGGTAGGAGAAAGCAGATATATCTCATTTATATCCCTGCCAGAGTTCAGGGCTGATAACAGGATTTCAAAGGGGAGTTCACGTACTGTCCGGCATTGCTTTGAATAGTAGCAATAACTGCATCGGTAGGGACATCCTCTGGTTAGTTCAAGATATATCGAACCGTCGGGCATTATGTTTAATTCCCGTGATGTAAAGGGTTCTACTATCGCATCAACTGGAAGTAACTCATCCTGAGGTTGTATGATTAACCGGTTACCCATGCTTTCCTGCTGAAAGCAGGACAGTGATTCCTTTTGTAGATATTTTTTAAAAAACCATTCCCCTTCTCCTGAGACAAAAAAAGAAACGGCCGGGTGTTCCTCCTGAAGGGCAATAGATCCAATAGTGATTTCCGGGCCTCCGAATATTATATCAATCTTCGGAAAAAGGGACTTAATTCTCCTGGCCAGGTAAAGATGTCTTTCAATATTCCAGAGATAACAGCTAAAGGAGATAATGTCCGGTGAGACTTCATTAATGTATTTAATTATAGTTGTATCTGACGCAAACCCTGAAAGGAGGGCAGGGAGGGTTTCGCCATCTATGGCTTTAAAATTTTTTTTCAGAAAAGATGAAATAACAGCTGGAGCATATTCTATATTCCCGGGTATGTAGTCCGAAGCGTGACTGTTGAGGGGGAGTTGAATAAATAGTATTTTCATGTGCGCAAAATTAGAGTGTGCCTTGTTTTTTAGCCATGTATAATACATATTTTTTTAACAATAAACGTCAACAAGGAAAAAGAATTGCAATTAATCTTGTTTTGTTCTATGGAGAATAGAGACAGTAATATATTTAACAAGGAATCTTTTATGCAGATTAATTACCTGAGCAATACATGGAATATCTTGGTTGT
>CAZPEK010000092.1:0-10672 GCA_964585555.1 uncultured Leptospirales bacterium
AGACTTCCCCGCCTTCTCCATAGCCCGTTGCAGGATAGTATTGATTCCCCCGCAGCAGGGAACTTCCATTCGGGTAACGGCAATAGACTTTATTTCATGCATGGAAAAAATTGCCGCAAGCTTATCAACATATTCATCAATATAAGGATCAAGCTTTGGACAGAACATTATTACAATGCGGTTCTTCAAAAAACGCTGATGAAAATTACCATATGCCGGGGGAACACAGTCAGCAGCGATTAAAAGATCAGCATCATCAAAATAGCCCGCTGCAGGATTCAGGAGCTTCAACTGTATCGGCCACTGTTTCAACTCAGAATGAGAAGGGCCGACAGGCGTCCCAACCGAAGGAGCAGGCGCGCGGTTTATTGCCATTGATTGAGAGCCGGGGCAGCCGTCACCCCGGGGATGCATATGAAGAGGAGTGTTTTCTTTAAATGCAGGCACCGGTATACCCTTTTCTTTTAAAACCGTTACAGCGATATCGAACAGGTCATTTTCATTATGGTCATCAAGGTGCTGCAGGTGCGCCTTGACTGTATTGGGTCCCTGGAGGATAATATTTTCCATGACCCGCGCTTCGTCATAGGGTTCAGCTTCCCGCTCTTCAATAAACATCGCCTCTGCCGGACAGGCCTTGATACAGGCCCCGAGGCCGTCACAAAAAAGATCGCTCACCAGGCGCGCCTTGCCATCAATAATCTGCAATGCCCCTTCGGGACAATCGGGAACACAGACCCCGCAGCCGGTACATTTTTCTTCATCTATTGTTATAATACTTCGCTTCATCTCTTTCTCCTTCTGCTTGTATAAGATATTGAAATTATATTACACGGCAGGTTATCTTTCCTTGACCTGGATCAAATACCATATAAAACCCCAGTTACATGGAGAGTTCCGGAACTTTAAAAAAATACTCTTCCGTGAGAGGCTTGAACATTAGAAGATGTCTTAACCTGAGGACACGGAAGGCTTTTAAGCTCCCGGGGATGAACCGGTCGTCTCTACTCCCTTCGACAACTGGTCAGGTTGCCGAGGGGAGTAGAGACGACCGGTTTGCGGCTTTAATTTTTTCTGATATACAGAAAATTACGCACCGCCAACCAGCGCATGCCTCATAATATATCTTTACGCGGATGCTTCCGCGATACCGACAATCTCAGCAAGGTCAGCTTCAACTTCACCAGGTGGTTTAATGTCAAAGTTATCCACCAGAACCTTCACCACCCCGGGAGAGAGAAAGGCAGGAAGCGTCGGCCCAAGCCTGATTCCCTTCACCCCGAGAAACAGGAGAGCCAGAAGAACAGCAACTGCCTTTTGCTCATACCATGCAATATCATATTCTATCGGAAGATCATTGATATCATCAAGACCGAAAACTTCCTTTAACTTAAGAGCGGTTACAGCCAGGCTGTATGAATCATTGCACTGCCCCGCATCAAGAACCCGTGGTATCCCGCCAATATCTCCAAGATTGAGTTTATTGTAACGGTACTTTGCGCATCCCGCAGTCAAAATGACCGTGTCAGAAGGAAGCCCCTGGGCGATATCTGTAAAATAACTTCTGCTCTTATGACGACCGTCGCAGCCTGCCATGACAACAAACTTTTTAATAGCACCACTCTTAACGGCTTCCACAACCTTATCAGCCACTGCATCAACCTGGTTGTGAGCAAAGCCCCCGATAATGGTTCCCTTCTCAATTTCAACCGGAGGGGCACAGTTTTTCGCCTGCTCAACAATTGATGAAAAATCTTTTTCCCCGTCAACTTCTTCTATATGGGTCACTCCGGGATAACCGGCAGATCCCGTTGTATAGATGCGGTCCTTATATGATTCCTTAACAGCAACAATACAGTTGGTGGTCATAAGAATCGGTCCATTAAAAGAGGTAAATTCTTCCTGCTGTTTCCACCATGCGTTGCCGTAGTTGCCCACAAAGTTATCATACTTTTTGAACGCGGGATAATAGTTTGCCGGAAGCATTTCACCGTGAGTATATACATCCACACCAGAGTCTTTAGTCTGTTCAAGAAGCTCTTCCATATCCTTCAGGTCGTGCCCTGAGATCAGGATACCAGGTTTGGTTCCCACACCGATATTGACTTCTGTTGCTTCCGGATGTCCGTATTTTGCAGTATTGGCTTCATCGAGTAACGCCATGGTTGAGACCGCGACTTCCCCTGCCTTTAAAACATAACCGACCATCTCATCAACAGAAAGGTCCTTTGTCGTTGAGGCCAGGGCATCGATCACAAAAGAATATATCTCATCATTATTATAACCGAGAATAGCCGCATGATCCGCATAGGCGGCAATGCCCTTTAAACCGTATATCAGCAATTCACGAAGAGACCGGACATCTTCATTTTCCGTGATAAGAATCCCGGTCTCTACTGCCTTAGCATCATACTCAGCGGTATTCTCAGAATACCAGACTGCCGCGTCATGATCAACTGCAGCACCGGTTTTCTTTTTCTGTTCTTCTCTCACTGAAAGGGCTTCTTTGATAAGCGCGGTAATCCTGTTAGAATCGAAATTCGCATTGGTAATGGTAGCGAAAAGCGCCCTGTTGATAAACTGCCCGACAGAGGCATCAAGCTTTCCGGCTTTCGCCTCTTCTTCTGAAACCAGGGCAATGCCCTTTAAAATATAGACCAGAAGATCCTGGAGGTTTGCGGTTTCATCGGTTTTTCCACAGACCCCGCGGCTGGTACACCCGGTATTTTTTGCCGTTTCCTGGCATTGATAGCAGAACATGCTCATAGTGTTTCTCCTTAAGTGTAATATGTATAATCAGCAGGTATTCCTGTCTGAATAATTACTGTTCTGTTACAGAGTACAGAAGAAGAGATTTTTATTCATTGACACAGGTCAAGGAAAGTATACTTTTCAAAAGACGATATCAAAAAAAAACAGGGAAAAGAATTATGGCAGGAAGTAAAAGCGTCATAGAGCTTCTCCGGGGTACCGATATCTTCAGCGACATTGAAGGTGAAGCCCTGAAAAAGCTGGCTGAAGAAAGCCGCATCAGCAATCTCTCATCACGCCAGTCAGTATTTTCGGAAGGTTTCCCGGGAGAACACTTTTTCTTTCTTCTGGAAGGATCGATCAGGATTTTCAAGACCACCCCTGAGGGGACTGAGACCACCATCAAGATTATCAGCTCAGGAGAGCTTTTCGCCGAGGTGATACTCTTCGGCAGCAATGTATATCCCGTCAGCGCCATGGCAATTACTCCGGCACGGGTGCTGGGGCTCTCACGATCATCATTTTTCAAAATGCTTGCTCATCCAGATGCACGGGACCGCTTTATCGCTTCACTTTTCAAAAAGCTCAGGTACCTTTCAGAGCAGGTACACTATCTCAACTCCCATGATGTGGAAGAACGGTTCTTCAGATTCTTAAGGGAACATTACGGGGAGAAAGAGACCTATGAGATACACCTGCCAAAAAAAGAAATAGCAGCGGCCATCGGTACAATCCCCGAAACCTTCTCCCGCCTTGTAAGACGCCTCACTACCCTGGGACTCCTTACCTGGAAAAATAATACGCTGACATTAAAGGAAAAATTCTGGCGGGATTTTTCATAAAGATGAAATTCTCCGAAGACGCGAAACCGTTTTCGCGCCTTCGGAGAGTTTTAAAACATATCAAAACCCTTGAGACCGAGTTCATCACGCATTGTTATAATTTCTTCCTGAAGGCTTTTGTTCACCGGAACGCCTTTATCTTTTCGGTAGAGCCAGACGTCATGTTCCTTTTCCCCTGCCGTGTAGATACGTTTTTCACCAGGCATCTTTTTTGAGCCCCGAAGCTCACGGAGAATATCACCGGCTGCTCTTTTAAAATCATCGGGCTCTGTGAAATTATCAATATTAACAGCTATAAAAAAATGTCCCAGCCCATAGGGGACCTTTTTGCCATCCTTAAGGCCCGTGAGCATTTTCAGATAACTTCCCCCCTGAAGAGCCGCACAGAGAATCTCCACGACAGTGGCATAGCTGTACCCCTTATACCCTCCGAGATCTTCACCGATTCCTCCCAGGGGAGCCAGGGCGGCGGTGCCTTCAATCAGCTCAGCAAGAGTCATCTCAGAATCAGTTGCCGGGGAGCCATCCTGACGGATGACCCATCCACGGGGCATTTCTTTTTTCTCACGGGCATAGACCTCGATTTTCCCCCGCTGGGTTATTGATGTGGCGCAGTCAATACAAAAGGGAAAATCTTCATCAGTCGGTATGCCAAAAACCAGGGGATTGGTTCCCAGCATATTCTCAACACCAAAGGTCGGGGCAATTGAAGGACGGGCGTTAGATCCGGTAATGCCTATCATATTTTTTTCTGCCGCCATCAGGGCATAGTAACCGGCAATACCATAATGGGTAGAATTACGGACTGCAACCATTCCCATGCCGGTGACTTCAGCTTTTTCTATAGCCATCGCCATGGCCCGTTTGCCAATCACATGCCCCATGCCGTCATGTCCGTCAACAACCGCGGTCGTGGGACTCTCCCTGACTACCTCAAAGTTTGTTTGAGGATGCTGAATCTTTTCTTTTATGCGGTCGTAATATATTGCTTTAAGCCGGTTTGTTCCATGTGAATCGAGTCCTCTTTTATCTGCTGTTATAAGGACATCGGCGCACACCCAGGCATCTTTTTCCGGGACGCCGATTCCCATAAAAACTTCCGCCATGAAGCGTTCCATGATATCAAAATCAACCCATACTATACTTTCCTGCATTGTATCTTCCTTTTTTCCTTTCCTTATTTTTCTTTTTTTCTCTGTATTTGACAGGTTTGCTGTTGAAAAATATCATTGCAAGCATTATTCAAAATTACTTAACTTTGCAAAGTTCCTTTATTTAATATATTCATTCTATCTCAGAAGGTCATCAACACTTAAAAAATAATTCTCAAAAAAATACTGAAAAGTAATTGCGTTTTCAAAAATTTCCAAATAGACTGATGTTACATTTTGAGGTATCAGCTGCATGAGCTATTATTTTTTTATTCCCTTCGCCACCTTCCTTTTTCATTTCTTTCTTTTTACCTATGTCTTCGCCATGGACCGAAATAACAGAGTCAACCGGGCTTTTTTGCTCTTTACTTTCGTCATGGGTCTCTGGGTGCTTGGCTGTACTATCTACTATATTCCGATACCTCCTGAATCAATCGTTCGGTCCATGAAGCTTCTTTCGCTTGTGTGGTCTTTTACCGGCATTTCATTTTTATATTTTCTCTATGCCTACCTTAATATAAAAAAAGATATACTTTTCTTTCTAACCCTGGCTGCAGGCATTGCATCTGCGGTACTGACCAATATGACCGACCTGGTCATCCAGTCTTATATTACATTCTCCTGGGGACAATGGCTGGTCGAGGGACCTCTTTACCAGGCGGTTATTGCAGGATCTTTTACCTTTCCGGTTATTTACGGTTCAGGACTTCTTTTTTATCATCAACGCAAAGTGAAAGAACTATACCTGTATCGGCAGTATACCCTGATAATATTTGGCATTATTCTCAATCTTACAACAGGGTTGATCCTTGAATTTTTCATTCCTGCCCTTGATCCCAGTGGCACCATAATACGCCTCACATCCCTTTCAACAATAATTCTGACAGGAACGTTTTTCTATATAATAGTCCGATACAAATTTTTAACCCCTGACATCAGAGACACTGCCGGAGCGATATTCGCCGGAGTGCAGGACGCAATACTCATCCTCAGCCCCAGGGGCAGAATACTCCATGCCAATGAGTCAGCCAAAAAACTTCTCTGCCATGATCAGAAGTTTGATGCAGATTGTCACCTTAACCAGCTGATACCCGGCTATACCCATATTGCAGAATATCACAACCAGGAATTCGAGATCCATAAAAACGGCGAAACCTTGATTATACTTATGACTCAGTCTCAAATAAATTATACAGAAACCAGGCGCGGAATTATTCTTATCATTCGAGATGTCACCGAACAGAGAAAAATATCCCGCAAGCTGAAACAATCTGAAGAGCAGTACCGTTCTCTCGTAGAAAATATATCAGAGATAATCTTTGAGGTATCCCCTGCTTCAATTGTCACCTATACAAGCCCTGCGATTACCACCATAACAGGCCATCGAGTAGAGGACCTCATTGGAAAATCATTTTTCCAGTTCATCCACCCCGATGACAGCGAGAAGGTTCGACAGCTTTTTTCAATATCACCGAAGAGTACGGCGATGCACCTTGAGTTCAGGGGACTCTGTGCTGATGGAACTTTTCTCCATTTCATGTCAAGCGGTACAACAGCAATTGAACATGATGGCGGCTTCGGCTACCGCGGCGTTCTGACGAATATTGAAAACCTCGTACAGACACGGCAAAAACTAAAAAAAACAGAAAGGCTTTACAACAGCATTGTTCACAATATATCCGATGTAATCTGGATCATGAGGATTCGAGACCTGACCCTCACCTATGTCAGTCCATCGGTAATCAATCTTCACGGTCGCTCCCCTGAAGATTACCTTGATACACCGCTGCAGAATCATACAACACCTGAATCATTCAGCAACGCCATGTCCATAATGTCCGAAGAGCTTAATCATGACCATGAGCGAGATCCCGACCGATCACGAACCATCAACTTTACCGTAGTAAACAAAAAAGGAACTGTTTACCATAACGAATCAACGACCAGTTTTCTCAGGAACAGTGCAGGTGAAGCCATTGCAGTTATTGCCGTAACCCGTGACATTACTGAAAGAATAAAACTCCAGGCAGAACTTGAAAAGAGCCTTAAAACTCTTCAAGATCGAAACACCATCATTGAGAGTGATATGAAGACAGCGCAGATGATACAGCAGGCGCTCCTTCCCGAAAGAAGTCCCGAAAACAGCTACATGATAAGCTCGTACCGCTATCTTCCCGTTGAGGTTGTAGGGGGAGATTACTTTAATTTTATTGAACTCCGGGAAGGCGGGGTTGGCGTATTCATTGCCGATGTTGTAGGCCACGGTGTACCCGCGGCTCTCTTCCTTTCCCTTCTCAAATCATCAACAAATAAAATCTGGCGAAAACACGCCCTGAATCCAAAAAGCTTCATGGAAACTCTCAATGAAGACCTTTACGATGTCATGTCTTCTTACTTTATCACCGGTCTCTATGGATTTCTCAAGCAAAAGAGTGATGGTTCAGTTGCCTTTACTTTTTCAAGCGGCGGGCATCCGCCTCCCGTCATTTATCGAGCGGCACATGACACCTATGAAACCATTCATTTGAAAGGCCCTCTGGTAGGGGCTTTCAGAGAAAAAAAATTTCACGAAACAACTATTGAACTGAATAAAAAAGACCGTCTATTTATTTATACCGACGGACTCCCGGAAACAGTAAATTCAGAGCACCAGATTATAGGCTTTGACCATCTTACGGATTTCTTCAAAAAAAGTCATGGAACGGCACTTGACGACACCCTCGATAATGTTGTCAGTAATGTTGAACAGTTTCGCGATGAAAGCATGGTGCAGGATGATATGGTACTGATCGGTATTGAAATAATTTAAAAGACCGGTTACGGGGTTCCCTGTGGCTTTTTTTTTGCCAGTTTCTGTTGATACATTTCACTGTCAGCAATTTTTATAAGTTCATCAACTGTCAGAGATACCCTGCCGTCATAACTGGCAAAACCGTAGCTGAAAGCAACCGGCACATCATGGATGCAGGCTTCTCCAAGGTTATCTGAGACGCGGTTAATCATATCATTTACATTTGCCATTGATGCCCCGGGTAAAAGAACAAGAAATTCATCGCCCCCCATACGAAACATATAATCGGTTTTCCGTATACAGGCCACAAAAGTATCAACCACTACGCCAATAAGCCGGTCTCCCTCTCCATGACCAAACCTGTCATTGACAGTCTTAAGGTTATCAACGTCTATAAAGCATATCAAAAATTCTGATGAATCTCTTTTGCTGTTCTCAATCATGCGGTAAATCATTTCATAGGCAAAACGCCGGTTAAAGACACCGGTAAGTTCATCGGTTACTGAAATTTCTTCAAGTTTCTCTATGGCCTGTTTAAGCTTTATGTGAACATTGATCCGCGCCAGGACTTCTTCTTTTACAAAGGGCTTAGTGATATAATCTACCCCACCGGCTTCAAAGGCTTTAAGCTTTTCTTCTGTTTCAGTCAGGGCGGTGATAAAAATCACCGGAAGATTTTTCCCAAAATTAGTTGTCTTTATCTTACGGCATGTCTCAATGCCGTCCATCTCAGGCATCATTATATCAAGGAGCAGGATATCAATTTCATGGGAATCAACAAGTTCAATTGCTCCCTGTCCGTCAACAGCACTCTTTACGGTATATCCTGCCTTTTTCAGCATTACCTCAAGGAGCCGAACATTTACCCGGCTATCATCAACAACACCCACAATAACATTTCCACTGATCTCCATAAGCATCCTCTGGTAAATATCATACACGGCAGGACTTTTTTATCAAGTAAATTTGTGTTACTCCCCCCCATCCTGCCGGCTTCCTGAAGCCTTAAAGGCAACGAAGGGAATCGTCGCCTTTAAGGTCTGGTTGCCACCATCATATCATCCAAAGCAGCTGCCTGTATACACTTTCACCAAAAGTGACGATGCGTTTCGTTGCTTTTGGGACATCGTCTCTTTTATGGAGCCCACTTTTTACAATGACGCAAAAAAAGTATTGTCCAAATTACAAATAATTCTCTGTATGGTATATTACAGTAATAATTACGAAGAAAAAAAAATGCGAATTAAAATTCAATCCCTCGGATGCCGCCTCAACCAGGCTGAGATACAGTCGGTCTCAACACGACTTCAGGAAGCGGGACATGAAATTGTCAGCCGGGGGCACGCTGATGCCTATATTATCAATTCCTGCTCAGTTACTGCTATAAGCGAACGAAAAACCCGTAAGCTCCTTTACCAGGCCATGCGTGCCTCAGAGCCTGACCCCGAGGCCCTGATTATCCTTACCGGCTGCGGCGCCGGGGAAGAACGGCGGGAAGGAAAGGTCTTCTATCTATCCAACGACAACAAGTATCGCATACCGGAAATCATTGAGAACACAGATCTCTTTGATACCTTCTCGCCCGACGACGCCAACCGTTTCGGCTTTCATACACCGATAAAAAGCACCCGGACACGGGTTAACATCAAAATACAGGATGGATGTGACAACTACTGCTCATACTGCATCATTCCCTATGTCCGGGGCAATCCTGTCTGCAACCCCGCACCCCGGGTACTTGATGAATGCCGGGAGCTTCTTAATGCGGGTTATAAAGAACTGATTCTCACCGGCGTTATGGTCGGCAATTACCATGATGGAGAAACTGCCTTTGATACCCTGGTGGAAAAAATACTGAACCTCAACGGAACCTTTCGTCTTCACCTCTCGTCCCTTTCACCACAGACAGTTACTGAAAAGCTTATTTCCCTGGCAGATCATGATAAACTTGTCCGCCACCTCAGTCTCTCTCTTCAGAGCGGAAGTGACGCGGTACTCAAGGCAATGAACCGTCGATACACCAGAAGTGAATACCTGGCACTGGTAGAAGCCTTCAGAAAAAAAGACCCGGATTTCAACTTCACCACTGATCTCATTGTCGGATTTCCCGGGGAAACAGAAGGAGACTTTGAAGATTCCCTTGCATTGGTAAAAGAGGCGGCCTTCTCCCATATCCATACTTTTCGCTACTCGCCACGCCCCGGAACTGCGGCGGCAAAAATGAACGACACGATACCTGAAGAAATAAAAAAAGAACGAAGCCGCCGGGTCATTGATCTCTACCTTAAACAGAAGAATGCGTACTACAGCCGCTTTCATGTGAGGGCCTCAACATTTATAAGTGAATGGGCTAAGAATGGCGAAACCGGGGGTTTCAATGAATATTATATGCCCGTTTCGGTTAACGCGGAACTTCCCCGAAACCGCTTCTACCGCATCGTTACCGAAAAGGGAGAAAACCCTGAACGCCTGCAAGCATCGGTGGTTGAAGAACTCCATGATTAAAAATCCTTCAACAGAATACTTCACCGGCTACCATAACCTCATCAGGCAGGTCGATGCCCTTGCAGAGGCAGTGATCACAGCCAGCAGCCACCACATTACCTGTCACCCGGGATGCAGCCACTGCTGCCAGTCACAACTCACCGTCAATACCGTCGAATCATTACACATGACCCGTGCCCTCGCCGGTAAAAAAATTGATCCCCATAATGACACAGAAAAATGTATTTTTTTGAAGGAAGAAAAATGCATCATTTACCAGGCACGGCCGCTTGTCTGCCGAACCCAGGGGCTCCCCCTTCTCTACGGGCTTTCTGATGAAGAAAACCCGCCTGAACTTTCAGTCTGCGAGTTAAACTTCACCGGGCTGGAAGAAATTTCACAGGAGTCGTGCCTCGACATGGACCGGATAAACCTGGCCCTCAGCGCGGTGAATCTTAAGTTTATCCGGGATACCGGCAGAAAAGACGCATGCATAGAAGAGCGCTTCAGTTTCGAAAAGATTGCCGGGGGGGTTTTAACATTAAAGAATACCCCCGGCCGATGAATATTTATTATCTTCGAATATTTTCTGTCGGCCACCCCCTATAATTGTGCCATATGACATATATAAACAGACTTGAAATAATGAATAG
>CAZPEK010000093.1:0-2368 GCA_964585555.1 uncultured Leptospirales bacterium
GAGAAAAACCAAACCAAACACAAAGGCCATAATTTTGCGCTGCTTGATGGGGGAACAGTCAAACCCTCTTTAAAGTTTGCTCGAATCGGAACCTCAATGATTTCACCGCTTGGTTTCGCCATAAGGCCACGCATACCCGCCAGCTGCCGGATTTGCTGCTTACTACCCCGGGCACCAGACTGGGCCATTGCAAAGATAGGATTCATGCCTTCCTGGCTTTCAGAAAGCTGATCAAACATTTTGTCCGCAATTATTTCATTGGCATTTGTCCAGAGGTTAATAACACGGTTATACCGCTCTTCATCAGTAATGAAACCATTACGGTATTCATTTTCAATTGATTCTACCTTCTTATCTTCCTCTGCGATTATTTCAGCTTTTACATCAGGAACAACGATATCTGACATCGAAATAGTCGGGCCAAATTTGGTTGCATACAAATAGCCGGTGGATTTAATATCATCAAGCATTTTAACCGTGACATTAGGACCGTTCTGCCTCAGCACATCCGCAATAATTGAGGAAAGATCTTTATCTGCAACAGTTTTATTCACATATTCGTAATCTTCAGGAAGCAGGCCGTTAAAGATAAGACGTCCTGCGGTAGTATCAATAAATTTATCTTCAACCCAGTATTTGATTTTCGATCTTAGCTTGATCTGTCCATAGTCAAGGGCACGAGTGACCTCATCTTCTGAATCAAAATGCTTTCCCTCACCGAGTCCACCCTTTTTATCCATGGTCAGGTAATAAATTCCGAGAACAATGTCCTGGCTCGGTGAAACTACCGGGTGACCGTTGGCAGGCGAAAGAAGGTTGTGAGAGGCCAGCATAAGGGTCCAGCATTCAAGCTGTGCCCTTGGTGAAAGCGGCACGTGAACCGCCATTTGGTCTCCGTCAAAGTCAGCATTATAGGCATGACATACGAGAGGATGGAGTTTTATAGCCTTTCCTTCAACAAGAACCGGTTCAAAGGCCTGGATTCCAAGTCGGTGAAGGGTTGGGGCTCTGTTAAGAAGTACTGGATGCTCAGAGATAACTTCCTCTAACACTTCCCATACTTCTGATTTTTCGTTTTCTACCATTTTTTTGGCAGATTTAATATTCTGGACGAAGTCTTTATCAACAAGACGCTTCATGATAAAAGGTTTAAAAAGCTCAATAGCCATTTTCTTGGGAAGACCGCACTGGTAGAGCTTCAGGTCGGGACCAACAACAATAACGGAACGGCCAGAGTAGTCAACCCGCTTACCAAGGAGATTTTGTCTGAATCGACCCTGCTTACCTTTCAACATGTCACTGAGTGACTTAAGAGGTCTGTTTCCCTTTCCCTTTACAGCCCGCTTACGCCTGCTGTTATCAAAAAGCGCATCAACCGCTTCCTGCAGCATCCGCTTTTCGTTTCGCACTATAATCTCAGGGGCCCGCAGCATCAGAAGACGCTTAAGTCGGTTATTTCTGTTAATAACACGACGATACAGGTCGTTCAGGTCTGAAGTAGCAAAACGACCGCCATCAAGCTGAACCATGGGACGAAGTTCAGGGGGAATAACCGGAACGACATCGAGTATCATCCAGTCTGGTTTATTTCCGCTTTCTTTGAAGGCTTCAATTATTTCAAGACGCTTTATCAGCTTTTTATCGATCTTAACTTCCTTTGCCGCCTTCTCATGGATTTCGGCACGAAGCATTCGTGATTCATCATCTAGATCAATGCTTGCAAGAAGCTCTTTGATCGCTTCGCCACCCATTCCAGCAACAAAGGTATCTCCAAACTTTTCGTAATATTCGTTAAAGCTGTCCTCATCAAGGACATCGCCTCTTTTTACATCTTCCTGATCCTCGGCTTCTCCGGGATCGATAACAACAAATCGTTCATAATAGAGAACCGATTTCAGCTGGTTGACAGTCATATCAAGAAGGAGTCCCATTCTTGATGGAACAGACCGGTAATACCAGATATGTGCTACCGGTGTAGCCAGTTCTATATGACCGCTTCTTTCCCGGCGAACCTTGTAATGAGTAACCTCAACACCGCAGCGGTCACAGACAACCCCTTTATAGCGGATCGACTTGAATTTACCACAGTAACATTCCCATTCTTTGGTTGTTCCGAATATACGTTCACAGAACAGTCCATCCCTTTCAGGTTTGAGCGTTCTGTAGTTGATTGTCTCAGGCTTTTTAACTTCCCCGTATGACCATTCTCTGATCAAATCCGGCGAAGCTAATTTAATCTGCATTGAGCTGAAATCGTTAAAATCCCTCATATTGTACCTTAACCTTAATAAAAGTTAGTCATTCTATCTCCAAAGACAGAATAGTACATCTAAGCCCTGGAGAGGCGTGAAAGACTAGGCATTCTCCA
>CAZPEK010000093.1:2417-10623 GCA_964585555.1 uncultured Leptospirales bacterium
GGCTGTCAATTTTTATTCTTCTCTTGGACTTACTGAATCCTTCACTCCATTCGGAGAGACTGATTTCGCTGCCCCTTTCATCAAATATTCTTACATCAAGGGCAAGACCCCGAAGCTCCTGAATCAATACATTAAATGACTCCGGAATACCTGGAGAGGTTGTGTTAATACCCTTAACAATTGCTTCGTAAATACGGGCTCGCCCCAGCATGTCATCAGACTTTACCGTGAGGAGCTCCTGAAGCGTATATGCGGCACCGTAAGCCTCGAGAGCCCATACTTCCATCTCTCCGAGACGCTGACCGCCAAACTGCGCCTTACCGCCAAGGGGCTGCTGTGTAACCAGCGAGTACGGCCCTGTTGACCTGGCGTGTATCTTATCATCTACCATGTGTGCCAGCTTAAGCATGTATACCCGGCCCACCATTATTTCGCCCTCAAAAGGCTCACCAGAACGTCCATCATAGAGAACTGTCTTTGAGTTAACCGGCAGGTTTGCATCCACCAGGTATTCTCTGATCTCTGATTCTTTTGCTCCGTCAAAAATAGGAGTTTCAACCAGAATGTTAAGCTCATGAGCAGCCCAACCCAACTCAGTCTCAAGAAGCTGGCCGAGATTCATTCGCGAAGGAACACCAAGAGGATTAAGAACGATATCAACCGGCGTACCGTCAGGCAGATAAGGAAGGTCGTACTTGGAAACAACCCGTGAAATAACACCTTTGTTTCCATGACGACCCGCCATTTTATCTCCAACAGAAATGCGCCTTTTATCGGCAATATAAACCTTAACAAGTTCTTCTACACCAGGAGAAAGTTCATCACCATTTTCCCGTGAAAAACGCTTCACATCAACAACAATACCTTCTACACCATTAGGCACTCGAAGTGATGTATCACGAACTTCCCGCGCTTTTTCACCAAAAATTGAATGAAGAAGCTTGTATTCAGGGGTAAGATCCTGTTCTCCTTTAGGGGTAACCTTACCAACCAGTATATCATCAGGCTCTACATAAGCTCCGACTCGAACTACACCTTCAGCATCCAGATCCCTGAAAGCCTTTTCACTGAGATTCGGAATATCCCTGGTAATCATTTCACGGCCCAGCTTGGTTTCCCTCGCTTCGACCTCAAATTGTTCAATATGAACTGATGTATAAACATCTTCTTCTACAAGACGATCAGAAATAAGAATCGCATCCTCAAAGTTATATCCCATCCATGGCATAAAAGCAACGAGAACGTTTTTTCCAAGAGCAAGCCTGCCATTATCAGTGGCGGGACCATCGGCAAGAACAGCGCCTGCTTTAATTTTTTGACCTTCCTTTACTATAGGACGTTGATTAAAGCATGTTCCCTGGTTAGTACGTTTGAATTTCAGTAATTCATATTCGTCAATCTCACCATTGCCGGCCTTCACCTTAATAGATGCGGCATCCGAGGATATGACCTCACCGCCGCGGTCAGCTACGACCAGTACACCTGAATCATATGCCGCATAGGGTTCCATACCGGTTCCCACAAGCGGTGCCTCTTCAATCATCAGCGGTACTGCCTGACGCTGCATGTTAGAGCCCATGAGTGCCCTGTTGGCATCATCGTGAGAGAGAAAGGGGATGAGCCCCGTTGACACAGAAAATATCTGGTTAGGAGAAACATCCATATACTCAATTTCTTTCGGTTTTTTATAGGGGAAGTTACCACGATTTCGACAGGGAATCAGGCTCTTTTTAAAAGCGCCTGATTCATCGATCTGGGCATTCGCCTGTGCTATAAAATAATTATCTTCAATATCAGCGGTCAGGTACTCGATCTTATCAGTCACCTTTCCTTTTTCAACATACCGGTATGGAGTTTCAAGAAATCCATAATCATTGATACGTCCAAAAGTACTCAAAGAAACAATCAAACCGATGTTCGGACCTTCAGGCGTTTCAATAGGACACATCCTTCCGTAATGTGAAGGGTGAACATCCCGTACTTCAAAACCGGCACGTTCACGGGAAAGTCCACCAGGCCCTAAAGCGTTAAGACGCCGTTTATGGGTAAGTTCCGCCAGGGGATTTGTCTGGTCCATAAACTGTGAAAGCTGGCTGGAACCGAAAAATTCATTAATTACAGCTGAAATCGGCTTGATACTGATAAGCGCCTGGGGTGTTATTACATCGAGATCCTGAATTGTCATTCTCTCTTTTATAACCCGTTCCATACGCTGAAAACCGAGTTTAATCTGGTTCATGATCAGTTCACCGACTGACCTTACACGACGATTCCCAAGATGGTCAATGTCGTCAACAATGGTGGAAACAAAATATTTCTTTTTATTTCCTTCATTATCTTCGGTATCAACCTGGTAACCATCAGCCTCTGCAATCAGATAGAGAATATACTTCACGGTAGAAACAATATCTTCCTTCGTAAGAACTTCTTCTTTTGTCCTGGTGCCGAATTTATTGTTAATTTTATACCGCCCTACAGAACTGAGGGTATACGTTCTTGGATTAAAAAAGAGCCTGTTCAGTTCATTTCGAGCATTATCAAGGTTAGTTGGTTCCCCGGGACGCATAAGTGCGTGAACAGTCAAGAGAGCCAGTTCAGAGTTCTTAAAATCGTGCTCAGGATCAACCTTGAGGTTCTTTTTAATAAAATCATTTTCGAAATCAAGTGTATCGCTCAGAAAAGAATCTTCTTTGTTATTCGGAAACTCAATAACATCAACTTCTTTTATATCATCTTCTCTGATACGATCAATAATATCTATATTAATCCGTTCGCCGACTTCGATGATGATTTCACCGGTACTCTTGCTTACTACATCTTTAGCAACACGGCGACCGTTAAGTCCGTCAAAGTCCTCTTCGCCTTTCATGCGTATCCGCTTGGTATCATAGAAAAGCTTTACAATCTCCTCATTGGTTTCATAACCAAGGGCCTTAACCAGAAGAGTTGCGGGAAACTTCTTTTTTCGGTCAATTCGGGCAATAATATGACCTTTCGAATCCATCTCAAACTCGAGCCAGGATCCACGATCAGGGATTACCCTGGAGTTATAAATACGATCCGCTTCTTCAAAAAAGAAGAAAATCCCAGGTGACCGGTGCAGCTGGTTGACAACAACCCTTTCAGCACCATTAATAATAAAGGTACCCCTGCGAGTCATAAGCGGGACATCTCCCATGTATACGGTTTGCTCCCGTACCTCCATGGTATCCTTTCTTATCAACCTGATTGTTGATTTCAAGGGTGCAGCGTAGGTAACATCCCGTTCCTTGCATTCATTTTCTGAATATTTCGGCGTACCGACTTCATAATCAATAAACTCAAGGACCACATCTTCGTGTGGACTTTCTATTGGAAACACTTCTTCAAAGACTGCCTGAAGTCCCTGATTTTTCCGTTTAGCTGTTCCAGCCTGGAGAAACCATTCATAGGATTTTAGTTGTATTTCAATGAGATTGGGCAGGTCGATCTTTGAGTCGATTTTTCCGAAATTAACGACTTTTCTTCCTTCTTGCATGGACATTTCAACCTTATTAATAAGATTTTTTGGGGTTAATCGTCTTGAATGAAACATATGCTACTAACCGACTCCGCTACTTTTTATTTCCAAAAAAATAAAAAACTGTTATCGGCAGTTTAAAGGTAATTAATTTTTAAAGCATTTTCATATCAAAATAGAAAAATCAATAGTTTTGACCCTAAAAAGGTCAAAACTATTGATTTTTGAAACTTCTTATACAATTCCGTGGCATCCTGACTACTTAATTTCAATAGTAGCGCCGGCTGCTTCCAGTTTTCCTTTAATCTCTTCCGCTTCTTCTTTTGAAGCTCCCTCTTTAACCGGCTTTCCGCCAGCTTCAACGAGTTCTTTAGCTTCTTTGAGTCCAAGACCGGTGATTGCACGTACTTCTTTAATAACTGCAACTTTTGAATCACCAAAACCGTTAAGAATTACATCAAAACTGGTTTTCTCTTCTGCTCCGCCTGCGTCGCCTGCGGGTGCTGCTGCTGCTACTGCAACAGGAGCTGCTGCTGAGATTCCAAACTTGTCTTCCATTGCCTTAACAAGTTCAGCTGCTTCAACGAGAGTAAGCTCGCTGATTGCATCGAGTAGTTCTTCTACAGAAAGTTTAGCCATTTTCTTTGCTCCTTTATACTTAGTGAATATATTCAAGTTAATGCAGTCATGCTGCAAAAACCTATAAAGGTGAAAAGCACCTCATCATGAATATTCCAAATACAGATTCAGTAACCTTTACGTACCCTTATTTACAAATTTAAATTAGTTGCTGTTTTGTTCCGCTACTGCCTGAATCCCGCGGGCCAGAGATGACATAATCTGGCTCATTCCCATGGCGATTCCGCTTGCAGGTGCATTTACCATAGACATAATCTGTCCAAGGATTGCATCCTTTGATGGCAGATCGGCAATCATTCTAACTTCTTCAGTGCCGTATATTACACTATCAAAGACTGCTACTGAAAAATCAAAAGTTTTCTGTTTTGCGCCAAATTCTTTGAGAACTTTTGCTACTTCTCCGACTTCATCTCCGACAAAAGCAACACCGATGGGACCTTTCAGATGCTCATCCATATCCGCATAACCGGCATCAGCAAGAGCCCGTTTAAAAAGGTTGTTCTTCACAACCTTGAATTCAGCATTTTTTTCACGCAGTTGTCTTCTGAGAAGGCTGAGATCTTTAACAGTAGTTCCCGAATAATTAGTAAGAATTATATTATTCTTGTCTTTCAGCCTGGAGACCAGAGAATTAACTTCATCAATTTTATATTGCTTAACCATTATTTTTCGATCCCCTTATAGTTAATTTTTATACCAGGCCCCATTGTAGAACTGATATGAACAGATTTTATATAGTTGCCCTTTGCTTCTGAAGGCTTATCCTTAAAAACCTGATTATAAAAGGCCTGAACATTATCCATGATAGCACTTTCCTCGAAGGATACTTTGCCGACATTCATATGAACGACTCCGGTTTTATCAGCCTTGTATTCAACACGGCCGCCCTTGAGCTCTTTAACAATTCCCTTTACATCTTCAGTAACTGTTCCCGCCTTAGGCTTCGGCATAAGTCCCTTGCGACCCAAAACCTGACCAAGCTTACCAACAAGTTTCATCATATCAGGGGTTGCAACGACTGCATCAAAATCTATCCATCCGCCCTGAATTTTTTCTATTATTTCTTCTGCTCCGACGTAATCTGCACCTGCTTCCTGAGCCTCTTTCTGCTTATCACCCTTACAGATGACAAGAACCTTTTTCTCTTTACCGGTACCGGCAGGAAGCACGGCAGAACCACGTATATTCTGGAAACTTTTATGCACCAGCTTAATAGCCATATCTACTGACTCGTCAAATTTAGCAAATTTCAGCTCTTTCATCATGCTGACTGCATCAGCGAGCTCATAAAGCTTCGTTTTATCTACTTTTGATTTGCCTTCGTTAAATTTTTTACCATGCTTCATTACTATTACCTCACAACATCTTTTCAGATGATTTCATTATCTCCGAATAAAGATCAGCCAACAACGTCAACACCCATTGAATGAGCGGTTCCACCGATAATATTAACGGCGGCATCTAAATCGTTTGCATTTAAATCAGGCATCTTTATTTTTGCTATCTCTTCAAGCTGTGCCCGCGTAATTTTGCCGACCTTATCTTTTTGAGGCTCACCTGAGCCGCTACTAATATTAAGAGCCTTCATAATCAATACCGCTGCCGGGGGAGTCTTAAGAATAAAACTGTAAGTTCTGTCTTCATAGACAGTAATAACAACCGGTACAACGGTTCCCTGTTGTTCTTTTGTCTTATCATTAAATGCCTTACAGAAATCCATGATATTCAAACCATGCTGACCAAGAGCAGGTCCAACCGGGGGAGCCGGGTTTGCCTGTCCGCCGGTTATCTGTAATTTAATCTGAGTTAATATTTTTTTCTCTGCCATAGTGATCCTCTATTAGCCTTTTTCAGTTTCCTTATTCCGCATTTTATATAAACTAACGACTGAATTCTCATCAAAACCAGGAAACCCTCAGGAATCCTGCTGTTAAAACTATATCTTGCCTACCTGCGAAAAATCGAGCTCAACAGGTGTTCCCCTGCCGAAGATCTCCACTTTCACTCTCAGGCGGCCCTTTTCAGGAAAAACTTCCTCTACAACTCCGCTGAAGTTATTAAAGGGGCCATCTATTACTTTTATATGTTCTCCAACAGAAAAATCCACCACAAAGGTAGCCTTTTCTTTTGCAGTCTGTTCTCCCATCTGGGCAAATAATGAATCAACCTCGTGCCGAGAAAGAGGCTTCGGCTTTGAACTCTTCTCGGTATCTCCAAATGAACAGACAACGTTCGTAACTCCCTGAGTATTTTTAACAAACCCCCAGCCATCATCATCCATGTCCATTTCAATCAGGACATAACCTGGAAAATACTTCTTTGACTTAACCTTACGCTTGCCGTCTTTCACTTCGGGAACATCAATCGTTGGGATTTTTACCTGCACTATCTTTTCCTGAAGTTCCCCGTACCTGTCCGGCTCAGGTTCATTCTGTATCTTCTTTTCAATAGCAAGCTTAACCTTGTTTTCATGCCCTGAAAAAGTGTGAAGAACATACCATTCTTTCGCCATGGTTATTTTATCACCGTTCTGATTATTGTCATAAGTGTCGAATCAACCAGCCAGAGAAAAAGAGAGATCACCACTGTCGTCACAACAACGACACCAGTATAACTGGTAACCTCATCCCTGTCAGGCCACGTCACCTTTCGCAACTCATCCCGTGCTTCACGAATAAACTGAAGTTGTTTTTTCACTTCAACCAGCCCTAAGCCTTTGTTTCTTTATGGGCAGTGTGCTTGTCACAGAACTTGCAGTACTTTTTCACTTCGAGTTTCCCCGACTGGGTCTTCTTATTCTTAGTTACCGAATAATTTTTTCGTTTACATTCCTGGCACGCCAGGAGGATTACATCTCGCATATCGTCCCCTGCCTTTTAAAAAACAGTAATAATTTCAATATCCACACATACGTATATCAGAAAACGGCACCTGTTATCCATCTTCTGATCCCAAATCCAGATGAGCCCACGACCAGAATCGAACTGGTGACCTTTTGCTTACCATGCAAATGCTCTACCGACTGAGCTACGTGGGCCTGTGCGGGGAAGCAGGGTGAAATACTAAAAATATGCCTATTTTTGTCAATAATATTTCAGATAAAAACAGTTTTTTGCAAATTAATGTTAATTTTTCCAATTCCCCGAAAACTGGCATGATTCCACAAAGGAACGATAAAAAAGGGCGACATAAGCCGCCCTTATAAGGAAATCATTCTATTTTATCAATTATTCAGCAATAAAAGATTTTATATCTGAATCAGAAAGTTTTCTTTTCAATCCTTCAGCTTCATTTCTTGAAGCGAGTCCTTTGACCCGAACCTTATAGAGATCACCATCGTTTACAATAACCACCTGCCGGTCCGTTAAGCCAGCCACCCTTGACTTCAGCTTTTCAGCATTTCTTCGGGAAAAGAAAGCACCTGCCTGCACGGTCACATTGCCACCGTAAGCTGTGTTGCCTCTGCTTTTATATTCATTTTTATGGCTGTATGATTCATCGTCAACAACGGGCTCAATATTCTCATTTCTTCGAGTTGTATTTGCCTGAAAGTTTCGCTCGCCATTTCCCTTCTTGATTACCACGATACCAACCGGCACCTCACCATCACCGAGCATATTCAACTGCTTTGCCGCGGTATATGAAAGATCAAGAATTCTATTGCCCCGGTATGGCCCCCGGTCATTTATTTTGACTGTAACAGTTTTACCATTTTTAAGATTTGTCACTTCGATATAACTTCCGAAAGGAAGGGTCTTATGGGCAGCCGTATACTCATACATGCTGAAACGATCACCTGAAGCAGTTACCTTGCCATGAAACTCTCTTCCATACCATGATGCGGCGCCTTTTTGAAAATAACCCTGCTGTGATGCCCCGGGATCATTCCTTTTACTTCCTGCATAAACTCTTCTTTCGTTCTGATTATTATACTGGCTGTCCCTTCTGTCACGGGAAGTGTCTCTCTCAGAAGAATTATTATAGTCAGACCTCACCGCGGGCTCTTGTTTCCTGAGGGTCTCGTCCTCGAAACCGAGTTCGTCTACCCGGGTAAACTCTCCATTATCA
>CAZPEK010000094.1:0-1998 GCA_964585555.1 uncultured Leptospirales bacterium
GAGCAGGCACGTATACCAGGCCTACAGGGAAGCTACAATCAGTTCTTCATTGAGACCCGGCCATCCCATGCAGGGCATACGGATTTCCTGGCGCAGGGTTTTTAGTTTTCGATGGAAGTTTTCATCCCCCGCCATGGAGACATCCCCCAAAAAGATTACTTTTTTCCCCCCTGCAGCCTCGTAGGCCCTGAGGGCATCATAAGCCATGGGATCGGCGTACAGGGGCCATGCCAGGAAAAGAGACCGTTCAGGCCAGGCCCCGGCGCTGAGGGCCTCGCCTTCATCGACAAAGTACCATGTTTCATCATACCACTGGTTCGTTCCGGTAAAATCCCAGGGGGTCACCTCATCGGGGGAAAACCGGTCGATGGCCACAACGTCGCTCCCCGCCTGGGAAAGCATCCACGCCCAGTAGCCGCTGCCCGCCCCTATCTCGACAATGGGCCCCGAGGCGGCAATCGCGGCAATCAATTCATAGTAGGGAATCGTAAAGGCGTATTTCATCACCAGGTCTGATCGCATTTTTTTAAGTACTTCTTCGGCATCACGGGAAGTCGGAGCGCTCTTCACCAGCAGGGAGACTTCTTCGAGAAAAGGATTTATTATTCTACAATCCCGGTCGGTTATATGATAATGAACTATTGACCCTGCTCCGGTCATGGGGCTTTCACTTCCTTTTTCAATATTTCTTTTACCTTCTCGGCGACCTTTTCGTAATGGCTTCCTTTCCAGTATACCGCACCGCAGCCGGCACACCGGTGGTACTCCCGGCACCAGGCACGGACACCCGGGGGAACATGCTTTATCAAATGAGCCTCCCGCTCATTGTCAATACTTTTCAGCATCCCGCCGCACTTGATGCAGCGGGTGAAGGGACGGCACTGGCTGTAGAGGTCAAGGCGGTCAAGAATTTCAACCAGCTGAAGCGCCGGATCGGTATTACGGACATAGAGCCCCCGGTCAACAATGCGGCGCATCAAAAGCTGCCGGTCCCGGGTCAGAAGCAGGCGCTTCTCTGCGACAGAGATTTCAGCGAGTTCATGATCTTTCCGGTCTTGAGCGTAATCGACATCAAAGCCGAAAAGACGCAGGCCCCGGGCCAGTTTTCGCAGATGCACATCCAGAACAAAGCGGGTCTCCCGAAGGGGACGGGGACGGAGGCGTGTCACCCCGGCAATATCAAGGGGTTCAAAAAGGGGATAAACACTGATGCGGTCACCATTTTGCACCTTGTACTCAAAGGGAACACTCAGGCTGTTTGCCAGGATCATGTCGACCTCAACATGGGGAACCCCCAGTGATTCAATGAGATCTTTGACAGAGCGGTCCCCGTCAAATTCAGAAACAATATCCTGTTTACGCTTCTGCCGGGGCAGAAAATCATTCAGTTCTTCATAAAACCGGAGGGTCACCCGGTACTTCACAGGTCTTCTCTCCGCGAAGAAGCAACCAGGGCATCGACCACCTCTTCGATTGATTCCTGAAGCCGGGCAATGGTCTGGTCGATTATTTTACTTTCGGTACCCACGATCACAAAGGACCAGAGAGACCGGTCATGGACATTCTGAAAGCCACTCTCGCAGAGAGCCACATTGCCCAGCTTTCCGTACCGGTCACGGAGACCCCTGAGGCGGCCCCGCTTCTCTTTAAGGGAACGGCACCCGGGGAGATTAAATTCTATTTCCAGAAGAGCCAGCTTCATGGAACCATTTAATCACATACTTTCCGCAGGGAAAAGTAAAAAACCGGTCCCTGGAGGCGGCACTACCCCAAAAGCGACGAACAGCTTTTGGGGCCACAGGTAAAAGTGAATGCAGCCGTCAGCCAGACCTGAAAGGCGACGATTCCGTTCGTCGCCTTTCAGGCTCCGGGAAACCGGCTTAAAGGCGACGATTCCGTTCGTCGCCTTTCAGGCCCGAACTTCCTCACCCCCTAAAAATTCTTTGACATTTTTCAACAATGGAGATAAAAATGTAAATATATAGATTTCCTGTCAAG
>CAZPEK010000094.1:2030-8641 GCA_964585555.1 uncultured Leptospirales bacterium
TCAGCGGCGTGGAAAATATCACCTTTGGTAAAAATATTATTATTGATGCCTTTACGCATATCTACGCCAACCGGCCCATGACCATCGGCAATAATGTTCATATAGCCAGTTTTGTTTTTATCAGCGGGGGAGACATTATCGAGATTGGTGATTTCGTCGGACTTTTCCAGGGGGCCAAAATTTACGCCAGTTCAGATGATTTCAAAGACTGGGGATTCGGCAACCCGACCATAGACGAAAAGTACCGGAATCCCTATCGGGCACCCGTATCTATCGGACGATTTGCTTCAATCGGGGCCAACAGCGTGGTCCTCCCCGGTGTCACAATCGGTGAAGGAGCCGCAGTGGGGGCAAATTCTCTCATCAGCCGCGACCTTGAACCCTGGAGCATTTACGTGGGCAACAATAAAATCGGCGAACGGAACCAGGAAGGGGTACTGGAAAATTATGAACGGTACCTCCAGGAAAACCACTAAAAAACAAGCGTGTAAACCCGAATAGACAATGCAAAAGAATAAAAACTGCAATAATGCAGGCTGTAACAATATTGAACAGGTAAACCTGAAACTTCGGGCGATACGAAACTTAAACCAGCTGATTTTCCGCCAGAAAAAGAAAAAATGGACCCCCACAGATGTATGCAACGCCATCACCAGCACCGGTGGCTACCTGGCATGCTGGATGGCCCTTCTCGACCAGGAAGGGGCAACCACTGAATTTGCCCACTCGGGATTCGACAGGTTTTTAAAAACTGCCGGCACTGACCCGGGGAGCATCAAAATCTCTACCTTTGCCTTTCAATCTCTCTCTAAAAAAAAAATCCTCGAAAGCAAGTCTCCGTTAACCAGCACGAAAATACCACTTATTAAAGACCCTGACAATCTTTTCAGCTCCCTGACCACAAAAATCGAATACAACGACAGGGTCTACGGTATCCTCTCAGTTATGATGCAGCGTGACGAAAAAGAGAGCCGGGAGCAGCACTTTCTCCTCGAAGAGGCGGTCAAGGATATCGCCTTTGAGTTTTACAATATCGAAATGGAGAAAAAGCAGGAGGATATACTCAAAGCCCTCAATGAATCAGAGAACCTGTACCGGACGATATACGAAACAACGGGCAACGCGACAATATGCATTGAAGAAGACACCTCGATATCCTATGCCAACAGGGAATTCGAAAAGCTCTCGGGCTACTGCAGAAAAGAAATCGAAGGCAATATGAGCTGGACAGATTTTTTTGCCCCCGAAGACCTGGCGCGGATGAAAGATTATCACCGCCTTCGGCGAATCCGTCCCGAGGCGGCACCCCGCAATTACGAATCTCATTTCATCGACCGCTACGGGAACATCAAAGATGTTTATGCCACCCTTAACATGATCCCTGAGACCAGTCGAAGCGTCGCGTCCTTTACCGACATTACAGAACAAAAAATACTTGAAAGTGAAATCATCAGAATAAGTGAACAGGAGCGTCGGCAAATCGGCAACAACCTCCATGACGGCCTCGGCCCTCACCTCGTCGGCGTCAAGTTCATGATGAACCTTCTCGAACAGAAGCTCGAAAGAAAAAAGATAAAGGAAGTAAAAGACGTCAAAGAAATCAACGCCCTTATCTCAGAGGGTATTGACCATACCCGGCGCCTTGTCAAGGGCCTGGTTCCCGTTGATATTGACGCCGACGGCCTTATTGTGGCCCTTGAGGATCTTGTCATGAATATCGTGAAGGTCTTCAATATTGAATGCACCTTTGAACACAGGGAAAACCTCCCGGTAAATGATAACATCGCGGCAACCCATCTCTTTCTAATCGCCCAGGAAGCGGTCAACAATGCGGTAAAGCACAGCCGGGCACAAAAAATAAAAATATCCGCATCAGGCGAAAAAGGACTCATCTCCCTGGTAATAAAGGATAATGGTATCGGCATCGAAAAGCTGCTTGACACAACAAAAGGCATGGGGATCAATATTATGAAATACAGAGCCCGGCTCATAAATGCAACACTTGACATCAGGCAGAATGAGTCAGGCGGGACCAGTGTCAGCTGCGTTATGAAAAAGTCTGATACCGGGACCATAAACAATTAAGGGTACTACTGACAAGCGCATGCAAAAGAAATTAAGCGATACAGGCATTACCAAAATCATCCTCGTTGAAGATCACCCCATATTCAGAAAGGGGCTGGCCCAGCTGATAAACAATGAAAAATCAATGGAAGTTGTCGGTGAGGCAGAAGACTCAGTTGAAGCACTCCGCATCATAAAAAATGAAAAACCCGACCTGGTGATCATAGACATCACCCTGAAAGACAGAAACGGTATCGAGCTTATCAAGGATGTACGCCTCAGGTTTCCTGACATGCTGATCATCGTCCTCTCCATGCATGATGAAAAAATATACGCTGAAAGGGCCCTCAGGGCCGGGGCCCGCGGGTATATCATGAAACAGGAAGCACCGGAGACGATTCTCGAGGCCATCAACCATGTTCTCAGTGATAATATTTTTGTCAGTGATGAAATTGCCACCAGAATATTCAATATGTTCTTTGACGGCCGCAGCAAGACAGAAAGCTCTCCCATTGACCTTTTAACCGATCGGGAACTTGAAGTATATCAGCTCATCGGCCAGGGATTCGGAACACGGGAAATCGCAGGAAAACTGCACATCAGCGTAAAAACTGTTGAAAATCACCGGGCCCACATCAAAGAAAAACTGAACCTGAAAAGCGCCATTGAACTGGTGCAGCAGGCTACCCTCTGGCTTCAGAGAAACCAGGAGCAATAATATCTCAACTCAGCTCGATAACCGGTCTAAGCCGGTTGTCAAGGGGACTCGAGCCCCATAGGAAAAACCCCCACATCAAAAAGAGTATTTCATCTATTCAAGAATTATCGGTTTTCCTATTGCAATAATATGCCCCATCAGCTATATTAAAAAGAAAATCAGGGGGAATCATGAAGGACGAAGCAAAAGGCCATTCATGGACCGATTTCTGGAAAGAAAAATACCCGGAAAAATTTGTTCCGGCGGATAAAATTTTTTCTCATATACACCGGGGAGATAAAATATTTATCAGTACTGGATGCGGTGAGCCCCAGTATCTCATATCAGCACTTACTGACTATATTGATTCACACCCAAAGGCCTTTGCAGAGGCTGAAGTCATGCATGTCTGGTCCCTCGGCGTAGCCCCCTATACGGATGAAAAATTTAACTACAATTTCCGACATAATTCGTTTTTTGTAGGTGATTCTACCCGGGATTCCATTAACACCGGCATGGCCGATTATACTCCCATCTCTTTATCAGATATTCCCAAACTGATGCGTTCAGGCCGTATAGAAATTGATGTGGCCATGATACAGGTTTCCTGTCCAGATAAGAACGGCCTGGTAAGCCTCGGTATCAGCGTTGATATTACCCGTTCAGCCCTTGATAATTGCGATATAATCATTGCGCAGATTAACAATAATATGCCCCGCATACACGGTGACTCATTTATTGACATCAAAAAAATTGATTTTATAATTCCCCATGATGAGGATCTTCTTGAGTATCACCCCCAGGTCTCCAATGAAGTAGCCATGGAGATCGGACGCCATGTCAGCAGTATAATTAAAAATGGAGATTGTATACAGCTGGGGTACGGAAGTCTTCCCAATGAAATCCTTCACAATTTAAAGGACAAAAAAGACCTGGGAGTTCACACAGAGCTTCTTACCGACTCAATGATCGAGCTGATTAAAGAAGGAAGCATAAACAACTCCCGCAAAACACTGAACCGGGGAAAAACCGTAGCTTCTTTCTGCATGGGTTCAAAAGAAACATACGAATACCTGGATGATAATCCTTTAATTGAGTTCGGGCCAATTGATTATACCAATAATCCGATTAATATCGGCCGTATCAATAACATGACCGCCATCAATTCGGCCCTTCAGATTGACCTGACCGGACAGTCAACATCTGAATCAGTAGGAAGTTCATTCTACAGCGGCATCGGTGGTCATGCTGATTTCATGCGTGGTGCGATTCTAGCGCCCAACGGGAAAACAATACTGGTTATCCAGTCAACGGCCCGCAACGGAGAGGTATCCCGGATTGTTCCCTTTCTCGACAGTGGAGCCGGGGTCACCCTTAACCGCGGCGACATCAGGTATGTGGTCACAGAATACGGCATCGCCTATATACACGGAAAAAATATTCGAGAGAGGGCTATGGACTTAATAGCCATTGCCCACCCGAAGTTCAGACCCTGGCTTATCGAAGAGGCAAAAAAACATAAGCTGATCTATCACGACCAGGCCTTTATACCCGGGAAAAAAGGCGAATACCCGGAACATCTCGAAACCGTACGTACAACAAAAACAGGGCTTGAAATTCAGATGAGGCCGGTAAAAATAAATGATGAACCGCTTATCAAGGATTTTTTCTACGCCCTTTCTGACAAATCTCTCCAGCGGCGCTTCATGTCTATTCGCCTCGATATTCCCCACAAGATGCGCCAGGAAATGGTAGTTATCGATTATACCCATGAAATGACAATACTCGCCATAGTAGAAGAAAAAGACCAGGAGGTCATCGCCGGGATGGGACAGATCATCAAGGATGAGAGCAGTCACACCGCCGAAGTTGCTTTTGCCGTCAGGGATGATTACCACAACAACGGCATCGGTACTATTCTCATCCAGTATCTCACCATCCTTGCAAAACGTGACGGACTCCTCGGTTTTACCGCTGATGTTCTTGTTGAAAACAAACCAATGATGCATGTATTTGAAAAAACTTTCAGTGATTTGCATAAACGTATTGAAGACAATGTGTACGAACTGACAATGCGTTTCAATGAGACTCAGGATCAGGGTCAGCAGGGCTGACCGGCTGTTGAAAAACCAGCACCAAATAAAAAAGGGGGGAGTAATGCACTCCATGAAATACCTCTTCGAACCGAAAAGCTTTGCCGTAATCGGAGCATCTGCAACCGAAGGAAAAATAGGCAACAGTGTTCTAAAAAATATTACAGAAAAAGGCTATAAAGGAAAAGTATACCCGGTACATCCCCGGGCTGAAAAGATACTCGGGCTGCAGGCCTACCCATCAGTCAGTGCCATTGGAGAGGAAGTTGATGCAGCTTCGATATGTATTCCCGCGAAGTATGTTTTCGACGCGGTTAAAGACTGTGTTGATTCAGGAGTCAAACAAATACAGATCATTACTTCAGGTTTTTCTGAAATCGGTGAACATGAACTTGAAAGTAAAATAGTAGCCTATGCCGCTAATGCCGGGACAAGAATTCTGGGACCAAACATTTTCGGTATTTATTCCGGCGCAGCAAATCTGAACGCAACCTTTACAGCAACAAAAACAGTAAAAGGAAATGTTGCGATACTAACCCAGAGCGGGGCCCTCGGCATAGCCATGATGGGGAAAACCGCCGCTTCCAATCTGGGGCTCAGCGTAATGGTTTCTCTTGGGAACAAATCAGATATTGATGAAGCAGACTGCCTTGAATATATCCGCGAAGATCCCAATACGGGAGTTGTCTTTATGTACATTGAAGGCATCAAACAGGGCGAACGCTTTATAGAAGCCCTCGAAAAAACCACCAGGGTAAAACCGGTAATTATTCTCAAGTCGGGACGCTCAAAACGCGGCGCCATGGCCGCGGCTTCTCATACCGGTTCCCTTGCGGGGTCCGATGAAATCTTTGATGCTGTCATAAAACAGTGCGGCGCCCTGCGGGCAGAAAGCCTTGAAGAGGCCTTCTACTGGTGCAGTTACCTGGCGGCCTCACCACTTCCGCGGGGAGACAATACCGTCATTGTCACCAATGGCGGGGGCATAGGTGTCATGGCAACAGACGCCTGTGAAAAATACGACGTTACACTTTATGATGATCAGGAGACCCTGAAAGCTATATTTGATCCCGCCACACCTGAATTTGGATCCACAAGAAATCCCATAGACATTACCGGCGGCGCCGCCTCACAGGATTACTATCTGGCCCTCAGCGCCCCGGCAACAGCGAAAAACATTCACAGCACGATAGCCCTCTACTGTGAAACCGCAACCTTTGATACAGAAAATCTCGCGCCCATGATACGGGATACGTGGAAAAAACATATTGCCGAAGGAAAACCCGCGGTATATGCCGTAGTCGGCGGCGAAGGTGTCACCAGCGCCATGGAAGAACTGCAGAGTGAAAACATCCCGGTCTACGGTGATGTTGATGAAGCGGTATCAGCCCTCTCAGTAGGATACCGCTACCGTGCCTACCGGGAAAGCAGAGATGAAAAGGAAGAGTGGTCTTCCATCAATATAAAAGAAATTGAAAAGATTATTGACCAGGCCCAGGCTGACGGCCGTACCTTTCTCCTTGCCAATGAAAGCGCTGGGGTTATGAAAGCCGCAGGTATTCCCGTGCCGAAGAGCCGCATAGCACAGAATATTGACCAGGCCGTAGAATATGCTGAATGTCTCGGCTATCCCCTGGTGATGAAGGTTGTATCCCGGGACATTCTCCACAAAAGTGAAGCCGGAGGCGTTGCCCTTAATCTTGATGACAAAGAAGAAGTTATTGATGCCTTTGAGGCAATCAGGCAAAGCAGTCTCA
>CAZPEK010000094.1:8651-10596 GCA_964585555.1 uncultured Leptospirales bacterium
GTTATCGACGGCTTTGAAATAACAGAACAGGTAACTGAAGGAACCGAAATAATCGTCGGCGCCCGAAGGGATCCCGCTTTTGGCCCCGTTGTCATGTGCGGCCTCGGGGGTATATATGTAGAGGTGATGAAAGATGTTGTATTTCGAGCCCTGCCCCTTAACCGGCGGGAGATTCTCGGCATGCTTGAAGATATAAAAACCTATCCGCTGCTTTTAGGCGTCAGGGGGGAAAAACGAAAAGATATTGAAGGACTTGTTGACACTATAATCAAAGTTGGTACAATAATTAACCGATGCAGCCGTATAACGGATATTGAAATAAACCCGGTTGTTGTATATGAACAGGAACGGGGACTCAAAGCGATTGACACACGGATACTGATCAGTAATCCCAAGGAGGAAAAAAAATGAAAACTATTACAATAGCATCAATACGGGAAGGCTCCGGCAAAACAAGCATAATTGTAGGTCTTGCTACAGCGTTAAAAAGTGAATATGGATATATAAAACCCTTTGGCGACAGGCTTATTTACCGCCGTAAAAAAAACTGGGATTATGATGCAAACCTGATGGTAAATCTTCTGGGACTCAATGAAGAACCGGAAAGTATATCCCTCGGATTCAATCACTCAAAGCTGAGATATGTTTACGATGAAGCCCGGCTCAAAGAAACTGTTCAGGAAATGGCGGTCAACATCGGCAAAGGAAAAGACTATCTTTTCGTCGAAGGTGGAAAGGACATTTCTTACGGATCTTCAATACATCTCGACTCACTTTCCATTTCCCGCTATGTGGGCGGAAAGCTTGTGGTTGTTCTCAGCGGAGACAACGACCGGGTCGTCGATGATGTAAAATTTTTAAAGCAGTACTATGATTTATCAAATGTAGATTTTGCTGGTGTTATAATAAATAATGTTCATGATACTGATGATTTCGAAAACACATGCAGCGCTTCGATTCGCGAAATGGGAGTTGAAATACTTGGTATTGTCCCCCACAAAGAACAGCTCACATATTTCACGGTTAATTACCTTGCAGAACGCCTCTTTGCAAAGGTCATCGCGGGCAATAAGGGTCTCAACAACATTGTGCAAAATATCTTTGTCGGCGCCATGTCAACGGGAGAATCGATGCGCAACCCTCTCTTTAACAAGGAGAACAAACTTCTCATTACAAGCGGCGACAGAAGTGACATGATACTGGCTGCCCTTGAAAGTAATACCGTTGGCATCATTCTGACAAATAATATACTTCCTCCCCCGAATATCATAGCAAAGGCGACAGAAAAGGATATCCCCCTGCTTCTGGTGTCCATTGACACTTTTCAGGTTTCAAAGCAGGTCGACAGGATGGAAGCTCTCTTGACAGGAGAAAACGAAGAACGCATTAAACTTTTAGGACAACTCGCAGAAAAATATATTAACATTGACGCAATATTTAAATAGAAAAAAAACAATCAGGACTTAAAACAATGCTTCAGAAACCTAACATACTTTTTAACAGATTTGTAAAACTGGTAGAAGAGAATCACCAGGACATAACAGAACGATTCATGAACGACCTTCTGAAAAATGGTGATACACGGGCATACCACAATCTCAACAGGGATCTGATCTATGATGCCAGTGATGTTATTTACAGGGATCTTTCAAAATGGATAGTAAAGGACTACCCGAAAGAAAAGATCGAATCACGGTATCGAAAAATCGGTCAGGACCGGTTCGCGCAGGGTGTTCCCTTTCCCCAGGTACAAAAAGCCATGGTGCTTCAGAAAAGACACCTGTGGCTCTTTGTTATGGACAAGCTGTATGGAGATCTCACCAGCTACAAAGAAGCGGTTGAACTGAACAACCGCGTGGTGCTCTTTTTTGACCGCGCGACTTTTTTCATGCTTAACGGATACAACGAAAAAATCAGGGGCATAGCCTTCTAAATATACAGGGCA
>CAZPEK010000095.1:0-2823 GCA_964585555.1 uncultured Leptospirales bacterium
AAGAGCGCCTAGAAAAAATAAAACCCCGGCGATAAAACCGAAAATAAATTTAAAAGTACCCGAAAGGCTAAACAAACTCTCCGCAGTATTTTTACCTGTTACGCGCAGGTAGTCGTCATAGTCTACGAAAATAAGGTCAGGAAGTTTTTTCCGGGTACGCATGACAATTTCATGTTTACCCCCCTTTGCGTCTTTACTGGTGACATATTTTAACTCCCGTCCACAGGATGGGCATTTTGTCAGGTCTTTCAGCTCGATGCCGATTTTTTTGCATCCGGGGCAGTGGGCATATCGGTCATCTACCATAATGATATGTTCTTTGATGTCATTGATGTCGATTTCTGACCAGACGCGAAGATAATCCATGGTATTCCCCTTTTTTGAAAAATATTTAAGAGACACCAGGGGCTGCCTGATGTCTCCTGAAAAGCTATTAAAGTGCTTTAAAAAAAGCAATAAATTTTTTTGAAATTTTTTTCCTCCTGCTGTTCCTGGACTTTAAAGGGACGGGACAAACATGTTTTTTGAGAAGGAAGAACTGACTTTTATCCTGCTACTGTTATTATGCTGTTTTTTACTGAAAGATATTTTAAGGCCTCACCGGGGTTCCTTTTATAATATTCTTCAACCAGGGATATCATTTCAGGAATGGTTGATACTTTATGGATCTTCGCGAAGAGGGCGTGGCCGAAGCGGGCATTTTTTGAATAGTACGATGCAAAACGGCGTCCCCGGCTTTTGTGAAGCTCCGGAGGAAGCATAGTCTCAATATCAGAAAGCACTGAAGTAAATATTTCTCCCACCGGAATAGTGAGGGTTTCTTCCCGCCCTTCAAGGAGGGTATCGGCTAACTTGAAAATCCAGGGCGATTTTACCGCCTCACGGCCGATCATCACGGCGCTGCAGGTTCCATTTTTTAGATGTTCAACTGCTGCTTCGGGACTGGTGATGTCACCATTACCGATAACGGGAATCGAAACTTCCTTTTGCAGAAGGGCAACAAGACTCCAGTCAGCGAGCCTTTTAAACGAGAGCATGGCGTAGCGGGGGTGCAGGGTAATGAAGTCAACCCCTTCCTCTTCAAACATTTTGCCGTAGTTAATGATCATCCCGGGTTCATGATCGGTGAAGCCGCTTCGCATTTTTACCGAAAGAAGCTTATTGGTGGCCCCCCGGCAGGCGCGGATAATCTGCCGGGTTTTGTCAATGTCCTGGAGGAGCCGTGAGCCCCAGCCCCTGAGCCTGATGTCAGGGGCGCTGCATCCCATGTTGATGTCGATGCCTGAACAGCTTCGCTGCGAAAGCCGGGCTGCGGCGTCTGCCATTATATCGGGATCATTGCCGAGAATCTGGTAAATGAAGGGGGCATCGGTTGCTTCTCCCGCGAGCTTCGATTCATTGAAAAAGCCTCCCTTGCTGATTGCCGCCGCACTGAGCATTTCTGAAAAAATAATTACATCGGTTCCAAAGCCGGTGATTGCCCGGCGGAGGGCCGGGGTCGTTAATTCGGCCATGGGGGCAAGGGCAAAGGGGTGGGGAAGTCTATCTTTCATGAATGTACCACGCCGCCCTGCTTTTAAACTTGTCAATGCTAATTTTCTGGTATATTATATCGGTGTAAAGGATGTAGTATGAAAGAAAAGGTTCATTTACATAAAAAAAAGCTTCTCCTGGTGGAAGACGATCCTTCGATTCAGGATTACTTCAGAATGGTTCTTCCTGAAGATATGTTCGTCCTGTATGTTGTTGATAACGGCACCGATGCCCTTGAGCGAATCGGGGGGACAGACTTTGATATTATTATTCTTGACTATCGCATCAAGGGCGATCTGAACGGTATTGATGTGCTGCGACAGTGCCGGGACAAAACATCAGCGTTGATTTTTTCTAATACCGGGAGCCCCGAGCACGCAGAGAAGATGGCCTTCCTGGGGGCCGACCAGGCCCTTCATAAAAATTCCTGTCTGCTTCATAAAGCCCTGGGGCTTGATACCAGCCATCCATTCAAAAAGCGCCGGGGGCATATTGATAAGGCTCTTACAGAATCCTGGTCTGCCGATTAGTCATTTTACTCTCTGCATAAATGCTTGACGGGAAAACAATAAAGTTGACAATAATGGTTTAAAAGAAATGAGATATTCTTTTAAAGAGATCTCATCGATTATTTTTTGCATTGTAAAATATTTTCGTGGCAGAAAAGATATAAGTGTATCCTTTTCTTTGAGAGCCGCACACTGGAGACTACATTGGAATTAAAACGTCAGCTGGGTCTTGTAACAGCGATTTTTATCATAATAGCCGATGTTATCGGAACAGGAATTTTTGTTACAACCGGCTCGGTCCTTGGAATGACCGGGAATGCCTTTATCGTGCTGCTTCTCTGGGGAATCGGGGGCATTGTTGCCATAACCGGGGCCCTCTGCTACGCTGAACTGGCGGTCATGTGGCCCGATGACGGGGGTGAGTATATTTACCTGAAAAAGATTTTCGGGATGCTTCCTTCGTTTTTGACTGGATGGATTTCCCTGGTAGTTGGATTTACCGCTTCAGTGGCCATCTCGTCTCTTACCCTGGTCTGGTACCTGAGCGAATTCTGCCAGGTCGCCTTTCTGGCTGACCCGGTTTACCAGAAGATTCTCGCCGCCGGACTGATCGTTCTTTTCGGCATTATTCATATTTACGGTGTAAGGCAGGGAAGCTTTCTTCAGAATGGTCTTACGGTGCTCAAACTGCTGATTGTTGTTTCATTTATTACCTTTGGTTTCATTTACGCTGACTGGTCACAGGCTGAACGCCTGACTATGGCATCCTGCAGCGGGGGCG
>CAZPEK010000095.1:2851-3593 GCA_964585555.1 uncultured Leptospirales bacterium
TATTCCGGCTGGAACGGGGCAAGATACATGGCCGGTGAGATTAAGAATCCTGAACGCAACCTGCCCCGGGCCATGTTTTTCGGTACACTGATCATTACCTTCCTCTATATATTTTTAAATGTGATATATCTTATTTCAAGTCCCGGTGCCGGCCTGATGGGAAAACATGCCATCGGTGCTATTGCCGCAAATAATCTTTTTGGAACCGCCGGGGCGTCGATGATTACCCTCGGTATCGCCCTTATTCTTCTTTCCGCGGTTTCCGTTCAGATGATGATCGGTCCCCGGGTCTATTACGCCATGGCAAAAGACAGGATGATCTTTCACAGCCTCGAACGGGTCAATCCCCGGTTTCAAACCCCTGACCTTGCTATTATTAGTCAGACCTGTATTGCTGTTGTCTATGTCATGATCGGAAAAAATAATATTGAAGCCCTTCTGATTTACATGGGCTTCTCTTTAAATATTTTCCCCCTTCTTTCTGTAATCGGTCTGATGATTATGAGAAAAAGGGAGCCTGAGCTGGAGCGGCCCTTCAAGGTTCCCTTTTATCCCGTTGTTCCTCTTATTTATATTATTCTGACATTTTCCATGATGGTTGCCGCCCTGGTCAACTGGACAAAGACCAGTCTCTTTGCCTGCGGGGTTGTGGCTGTGGGAATCGTGGTCTATTTTATATGGCAGAAGATTTTAAGCATCCAGGGAGCCGATAGTGAATAATCCGGGAGGGGGAAGTACAGGC
>CAZPEK010000095.1:3629-10559 GCA_964585555.1 uncultured Leptospirales bacterium
GGTGCCGGGAAGAAACTCACGGTTTTTTATATGCTTGGAGTGTTTCTCTTCGCGGGATTATTTTTTCTTCCCCACCTTTATGCCTTTGAAAAGATATCCCTGGACAGCAACAGCTGGTGGATCCATGAGGGCTTTAAGCCCGAATGGACAGAAGAAGCATTCGATGTTACTGAAGACTCGTCATGGATCAAACGTCCCGGGGGAAGCTACCAGCGGATTCTTGACATCGCCCCGGGCCCCAAAAATGAACTGAAGACCTGGACGTTTATTACCTGGTTTAATGCCCCTGCCGGGATGATTGAATACCCGAACGCCCTGGGCCTTCGTCTTCCCGGAATTGGTGAAATCTGGCAGATCTATATAAACGGTAAATTGATAGCCGATGAATATTTTATGGATGGGGAAGGCGGTATCCGTATAAACCGCACTGTCCGTGGAACAATTATTAACTTTTCAGGCCATCTTTT
The DNA here is from genome assembly GCA_964585555.1 of uncultured Leptospirales bacterium. GTDB lineage: Bacteria > Spirochaetota > UBA4802 > UBA4802 > UBA5550 > CAZHNW01. Next base: position 4,097 of record CAZPEK010000095.1, read on the forward strand.
GAAAGAAAAGAAAAATATCATGACTGTTAGAATTACCGGCCATTCCAGGTTTCGAAATACCGGGCTCTACTATTATCCCGGTTATGAAATTGATGACTTCAAACGTATGGAACGGAATTATTCTGAGATGATGGTCCTGGTTCTTCTGGGTCTTTATCTTCTGGCGGCGATGTATCACCTGGTGCTCTTCTTAAAAAGAAGAAAAGACCGGTATAATCTTTATTTCGGCAGTATGGGAATTTTTATTGTAATTTACTTTTTAAGCCGTACTGATTTTATTCTTCACCTGGTTCCCCCCGCGGACATTGTGCACATCGTTGAGCTTGTTTCACTGTTTGCTATTTTTCCTCTTCTCGTCGCATTTATTGAACATCTTTTTTTCTCTGTTGTTTCAAAATTTACAAAGATTTATACGATCTGGAGCGGCCTGCTGATTATTGCCGTACCTTTCATTCCCATGTCCTATACCGATTATATTATTCAGCTCTGGCAGGCAATAGCGCTGTTGGTTCTCGTATATATTCTGTATCTTTTTTACAGGGGATACCGCGCCAGGGTGCCTGAAGTCAAACCTCTTCTGGCGGCAATTGCGATTCTTTCAATAACCATTACCTTTGATATTCTTGATTTCATATTTTACCATACTGGTTTTGCCTTTTCCAAGTATGGGACCCTTGTCGCGGTAATCGGTACCGCCTTTATCCTGGCAAATAAATTCATGCGGGTCTACAACGAGGCGGAAGACCTGAATGTGAACCTTGAGCTTCGGGTTAAAGAACGAACCGTTGAACTCCAGCATACCCTGAAGACCGTTGAAGACCTGAAGGAAAAACAGGATGGAGATTATTACCTGACGTCACTGCTCATGGCGCCCCTTGCGCGGAATGATGTTTCAAGTAAAAATATTCAGGTAGAGAGCCAGACGCGCCAGAATAAATCCTTTGAGTTTAAGGGAAAAGTAATTGAAATCGGCGGAGACCTGAACATTGCCACCAGCATATCCCTTCATGGGAAAAAGCATATTGCTTTTTTAAACAGCGATGCCATGGGTAAATCGATTCAGGGGGCCGGCGGGGCTCTGGTGACCGGGGCAATCTATAACGCCTTTCTGAATCGTTCAAAACTGATAAACCCCTATCAGCGTCTGTTTCCTGAATTGTGGCTCCGGGACTGTCTCATGGACCTGAACAATGTGTTCAGTATTTTTAAAGGAAGTATGTTCACCTCTCTCTGCATGGGGCTGGTTGATGATGAAACGGGTCTTATGTATTATCTGAATGCAGAGCATCCCCTTATGGTTCTTTACCAGGGGGGGAAAGCATCATACCTTGAAAAAGATTTTGTCTTGCGCCGTGTCGGCATGGAATTTGAAGAAGAAGATATAATCATTAAAACCTACCAGATGAAACCGGGGGACAAAATTATTTCCGGGTCAGACGGAAGAGATGATATTTTTCTCGGGATGACTGATGAAGGGGTCCGAATTCTCAATGATAATATTGAGGCCTTTCTGGGGCATGTTGAAAAAGGAAGAGGGAACCTTAATGATATATATACAAGTATCCTTGAACAGGGGTCCCTGACCGATGATTTTACGCTTCTTTCAATAACCTACAGTCCCGATGAAGCAGTTTCTCCCCTGAAGTACCGGGCTGCCCATGACCTTCCCGATGAGGTTAACGGCTTAATAAAAAAAGCCCTGGAGGCTTCTGAAAAGGGAAGTCGAAACGAGGCCCTTTCCCTGCTTCGTTCAGCTAAAGAGAAAAGCAGCGGACATTCAGCAGTGCTTCAGGAAATTATAAAAGTCTATGTGCGGGACAGCAAGTTCGACCTTGCCTCTGAAATATCAGAGCAGTTTTCCTCGGATAATCCCCATGATCATGAGCTGCTCTATCTGACTTCCTATTCGATGAAAATGAAGGGAGACTACAGCACGGCTGCAGATTACGGCGAGCGCCTGAGGCTTCGAAAGCCCGGCATCGCTAAAAATCTTTTTAATCTTGCAGATACTTACCGTCTCATGGGAAACCCCGTAAAGGCTCAGGAAGTTCTTCACCAGGGCCTCTCGATTGAAAATGATAATGCCTATGCCTTGAAGTTAAAAAAGGTTCTTGAGAACACGCCGCATTAGTAAAAAAAGCTCCCCCGGCCGATGGATACATATTCTGTTCTGAAATTTTTTGTCGACCACCCCCGGAGGGGCAATGTCATTAAGTTAAAAGATTTTTCTCTTTAAAAAACAGGGGTTCGGGACGGACGCCCGGAAAAAGAATTCTTTGGCCTGCCGCAGGCAGGCCAAAATTAAAATATTTTGCGTAACTTAACATTGCCGCTTTCAGTTTTTAATTATTTTAATGCAGCGGGCTTTTTCTCCTGCTGTTTTTTTATTCAACAATTTACCCGCAAAGAGACGCAGAGTACAATAGATACTTTAAGTATATGTTAATTCTGAAGGGTGTACTCCTGTCACTACTAATAATTTTTTAATATACCGCCTGTGGTTTTCGTATACATTATGTGTACATTCATTCTGAACATAAGAAAGAGCCCTGTTATCACCCGGGGCTAGAACGGTGGAGCCAGTATAAAACCTTATGGATACGCCACTGGCCGGGATTCCAAAGGGTTTACAATCAACATTTTCGGGATCGTCTCGGGCCACTTGATGATGAGAAAAAGGAAGAAGTAGAAAAGCTGATTAAATGCGGCAGATTTCAGCATGGTTTTCAACGCCACACCTGCCTCTGCTGCGGAACAGTTCTGATAGTCCCCTTTACTTGTAAATCACGGGTGTGTCTTTCCTGTTATAGAAAGAGACTTTTTGGTTGGTCACTGAATCTTTCAAATATTCTTAATATAAATCTGAATCATTTCCATGTTACTTTTACGGTTCCTGGTGGTATCAGCCGGCTTTTATTTAAGAGAGGCTATGATACAGATTTGATGATTCGTGAGGCTTCACAGTTTTATAGAGAGTTATTGTTGAATTCAGTTGGTCTCAAGGGTAAGGAGTACAAGCCCGGTATAATCTCAACAATTCACACCTGTGGTAACAGTCTTAACTATAACCCTCACGTTCATCTTATCGGTACATCAGAACTTATAAACACTGAAAGCGGTGAGATCATAGACAATATTTTTTTACCTTACAAGAAAGCCAGGTTTCTCTGGATGGATTATTTTTTAAAACATCTTGTTAAGAAGAATATTATCACTAATGATGAGTTAGTATATCTTTGTCGTAATTATAAAAACGGATTTCACGTATATTTCAAACCGGTCAAAGGCACTGACAACGAAATACTCTTCAGAGCGGCAGAGTATATTGCCTGCGGTTTTATGCATAACAGTCAGGTAATACACGTTGACCATGGCCGTAAAAAAGTTACTTTCAAATATAAAAGCTGGGTAAACCGCAAGACTGGAGAAAAAAAGTATTCAACAAAAACCATGGATGTCTATGAATTCATGGCACGTATGCTGTACTTCCTGCCTGACAAACACCGAAAAACAATCCGCTATTACGGCATCTATGCCAGCGGAATCAAAGATAAGCTTGAGCTGATTGAAAAGAAAACCTGGCAGTATGCCATAGAACAATCTTTTGGCAAAGATCCTGTTCGGTGTCCAGACTGTAATGCGGAGATGATTCGGGATACTGTGTTTTCATTTTTCGCCCAGCGGTCAATTGAAAAACTGGTGAAGACTCACCGTATAGTGAAGGGGTATTTCAGACCTTTGAACCGCTCACCGTAAATTTTTATTTTTTGCTGACAAATTATAACTGAAATTTTTTTGGACTTTCTGCTACGGAGGACGAAAAAGCTATGCTTTTTCAAAAATTTTTGGCCGATTTTTCGGCCGAAAATTTAAAAAAGCGTTGCATGTCCGGTGCTTTTTGTCAATAGTTTAAACTGGAAGCAGGAAGAAGCAGCTGCTGATAAAACTTGTTATGGGGCATATGCCGGTTTTTATCAAGGTACTTTCCTAAATACCAAAAAAAATCTTCCCTCTTCTGGCGCGGGCTGATTATGAATTAAAAAGCGGCGGCAGGCAGAAAAACATTACCGGAAATCCCCTTTTTACCCTTGTTTCCGGAATGCTCTATATATAACCGGGACTAAACTTCTTTTTTTACCAGTTCATCAAGCCCAGAGGCCTTATCCCTGATAAGCTGTGTATTCTCAATTATTTTCTGGTTTGAGACATTAATATTCTGTGCCATTTCTGAAAGTCCTTCAATAACAGCCATGGTATGTTCCATGGATGCGTTCTGTTCAGTGGTAGCCCTGGTAATTTCTCGTGACAGATCATCCATGAGAACAGCCTGCTTGAGGACCTCCTGAATAGCATTTCCCTGTTTCTGCATAAGCTCAGAGACAATTCCAATTTTTTCAGTAATTGAATTGACCATTGAGAAGGTCACGTCAATGGCGCTTTTTGTGTTTTCCACAATTTTAAGTCCATCATCAATGTCATATATGATAGAGCTTATTTTACCTGAAATTTCCCTGGAATTGTCAGACGTTGCAGTGGCAAGTTTGCCTATTTCATCAGCCACAACAGCAAAGCCCCGACCATGCTCCCCTGCCCTGGCCGCCTCAATAGCAGCATTGAGAGAAAGCAGATTAATCCGGTCAGTTATATCATTGATAACATCAAGAAACTGATCTATTGATTTGCCACCCTCATGAATAACTGTCATTTTTTCCATCATATTGCTTAAGGTAAATTCAGTAGTGCCCGTTGTTTCAGATATAACGCCAATATTGTCTATTACTGCCTCACTGGCTGTTTTAATTTCCTTTTGTGAATCCTTTAGTGAGGAAGCCAGTTCACGGGTCTTAACCCCTTCCTGTTCCTGATTTCTCATTGAATTCATAATATTCTCATTTGAGGAGGTCAGTTCCTCAAAGGTGGCTGACATCTCCTCACTGTTGGCAGCCTGGTCACTGGAAACCTTTGCAAAATCTTCCGTAATTTCTGAAAGTTCCATGCTCACGGAAATCAGTTCTCCTGAAATATTCTTTACCGTATCCACCACGCTCTGAAGATACTCCGCCCGTTCTCGCGTGAGCTTCTCACTCTTTTCCATATCCGTGTTAAGCATCAGGAGGTCCTTGCGCATGGAATTGATCTTATCAGCAAGACCAATGGAAAGCAGAATAACTACCATGGACGATCCTATCTGCACGCTCCAGTTGGTAAAAAAGTTTGCAGGCAGAACACCAAAGGTTTTAAGGGTATAGGTGGTAATTCCCACGAGCACGCCAAAAAAACCAAGAAAGAAGAACCTGGCAGGCCTGCTTCCGCGGGCCATGAGAATTAACGACATAACAGCAATCAATAAGGCAGAAATCAGGGATATGGCTGTGGCGCCTACAATAGCCATGCGGTATTTAAGAATAAGCGACAGCAAAATGAGGATACCCGCAGGAATAATCTGAACAAAAATCATAATCCTGTCTATTGCCGGGTAATGCTCCCTGGTCTGCATAAAATCCCTGAAGAAAAGTCCTGACCAGAAGGCTATGAGTGACATGAAAAAAGGGAGATTATTATTTGCCCACCATATGGAGTTCTGCCACAGGTACTGCGTGGAAAACCCGTTTAAGGTAAGCTGGAAAAGGATCCAGGAAAGAATAAAGAGCACATAAAAAATATAGCTCCTTTCCCGTGCTGAGATGAAAATAAAAAGATTGTAGATTACCATAACCAGCATGAGGCCGTAATAAATCCAGAACACCGGCAGTTCTCTGAAAAGCCGGTCAAGATAGGCGTCCGGGGTCCAGATGATTGCTGCAAAGTTAAGGGAACTGCTGGTTTCGCATCTCATGTAATAGGTGCTGGCCCCTGCGGGCTGACGCAGAGAAAAAATAAAATTTTTATCTTTTATGTCCCTTGTGTTGAAGTGCAGGTGGTCACCGGTTTTCTTTTCCCTGAATCCCCCCTTCCCATCTGGAACATAGAAAGATATAAAGTCAATCATGGGATAATTTATTTCAAGATACCAGATAAAATCGTGGGGTGTTGTATTATTGACAGTAAACCTGAACCAGTAAACCGACGAGGTGAAGCCGAAATTAAATGAATCCTGATCAGTCCTGCTCCAGGACAAACCGGGAGATGTAACATCGTCTAACAACAGCTTTTTTTCAATGTCTTCAACATACCATACATCTGATGTTATGTTTTCTCTGGCAAGATTATCCTGAAGAACCGCAGGACTGGACAAAACCAGCGATGGGAATAAAATCATAACGGCAATTAGAAAAGCAAACCTGAAATTTTTCATCCTGCTATAACCAACTTTCTATATTTGTTCACGCTTGAACCTGTGCCGGAATCAGGCGTGAAACCTGTATCCCGAAACAAAGCGCGGTACGAACACCTATAATATTATAGACACTTCGGGTTTCTCCTTTCAACATGAAAAGCATGATATACTCAACAATCCGCTCAT
>CAZPEK010000096.1:0-3566 GCA_964585555.1 uncultured Leptospirales bacterium
CCGATAGTGTCAAAATAAAAATCCGGATCTATGTTCAGGTTGCGGGCCTGTATCATGTTGACGGGAAAACGCTCAAGAAATTCAATCAACGCCTCAACTTCCTTTTCACTGTCCGTGAAGCCGGGCATAAAAAACAGGTTTATCGAAACCCAGATGCCCGCATCAAGGGCGACCTCGACTGTTTTCAGTACATCAGAAAAGCTGTAGTTTTGGGGCTGGTAGTAGCGGTTATAGACTTCTTCGGTGGGCGAGTTCATGCTGACGCGAATTGAGTCAAGGCCCGCGTCGATCATCCCCCTCACCACCCCGGGAAGTGAGCCGTTGGTATTAATATTTATCGTCCCCCGGTCAGTCTTCTCCCGTATGGCGCGAATCGATTGGGCCAGGTCGTCTCCCCGAAGCAGGGGCTCCCCTTCGCATCCCTGGCCGAAACTGGCAACCGCCTCATCAACCGCTTCAAAATGATGAAGGGTCACCTGGGCGATTTCTTCTACTGCAGGCTTAAAGGTAAGACGAAACTGGGATGACGAAAAGCCCGCCTCATCTCCCTGGTAAGAAAGGCACCCGGCGCATCGGGCGTTGCAAGCCGGTGAGGTGGGCAGCGGCGCCTCGTGGCGGGAGAGAAAAAAGTTTCGGGCACATAAACAGTCATATTCAAGCGAACAGGTATGAAGCTGCTTTACCAGGCGATTCTCAGGATACTGCTTCTCTACCCCGCCGATGGCACGCACCAGGGCCTCACGATCCTGGTGAATCTTCGGGTCAGAGCGGGGGTCTTCATCGATTCTCATGGCGGGGACCAGCACCTTCCCGTCGCGGTACGCCGCTCCCGCGTAGGCCCAGAGGGGAAGTTTCGGCGCTCCATCAGTTACTTTACAGGCGGGCAAAAAAGTCCGCAGGTAGCCTGAGGCAAGAAAAGCGGCAGCGCCGCGAATCAACCGGCCCTCACTGTCCGCCGTGGGCGTATTCAGTTTACCGGTTCCCCCGTCGATCCCCATGGGGAGGCGCCCGGGAAGAGAAAAAAGATAACTGCCAAAAGGGAGCTCAATCAGTTCATCTTCTTCAAGGGTAACAATCCTGTTGCCGGTGCGAAAGAGGGCATAATGCCCCGGGTCATCATAGACCTTATCTTTTTCATCAGCATAGAGCATGTAGAGGTTATTATCTGTTGTTGTCATATATTATTTTTTTTGATTAAGGAAGTCAGGGCCTCACCGTTTGCCTGTATTCTTCCTTTTTTAAATAGTTCTGAAATTACAGCGGGGCAGGTACATCCCGCATCAAGCACCGAGGAAAGATTCTCCCCGTTTATCCCGCCTATTGCCACCAGGGGAAGTTGTGACGCGGCTGCAACTTCCTTCACCATATCTGTTCCAATCCCTTTAATCACACTGCCGGTTTTACTTGTCGTGTCAAAGACCGGGCCGATGGCAATATAATCAGGTTCTGCCTCATGAGCGTCACGGGCCTGCTGGAGTGAATGGGTCGAAAGCCCAATCAGCATCCCCGGGGGAAGAAATTTTCGTACCTCGCTGACAGGTAGATCATCCTGCCCCAGGTGCACCCCGTCGGCTTCTGCCATAACAGCGATGTCGGGATAATCATTCATAATAAAAAGCACATCATGTTCACTGCAGATACTTCGAACCTGGCGGGCAGTTTCAAGGACCAGTCGCCGCTCTTCGTGCTTCATGCGAAGCTGAATGATACCTGCCCCCCCCCGGGCCATTGCTTCAACAACCTCCCCTGCTTCCCCGGGAGCCATGAATGCCGAATCTGCAATGGCATAAAGAGTTTCAGTAAAACGGGATTTTACTTCTTCTTTTTTCAGAACGAACCAGTTCTTCTTTTCAATCTCATAAATGGCAAAACGTATTTCCTGGAACTCATTACCCCTTCCCCCTGGATCAAGCTTTGAAAATTCTTCAAGGGACCGGACAGCTTCAGCAGCCCGGCGAATATTGGCGGCAAAAACAGCATTGACCGATTTTCGGGTTAACTCAGATTCAGTATTAAAAAATTTCTGTCCGTCCCCTTCTACCTCCCGGGCTCCGAGAAGCCGGTCCCGTGACAGGGTACCCGCTGCGCTTCCGAGGCGGTGCCGCAGCTCTTTCAATTCAGAGGCACCTTTTCCATTACAGTAAAACCTGAGGATATCTTCACACACCCGAAGCCCCTCAAGGGACCGGTTGATTGAGGCGTCCATGGCCCGTTCTATGCTTCCCATCAGCCGCCGCCTACAAAGCGTACAATTTCAATTATATCGCCTTCTTTGACAGCAGTTGCACCATACTCTTCACGGTGAACAATGGTACCGTTGACTTCAACGGCAATCCCCTCAGGATTGAGCTTATAGAGGGCAATGATCTCACTGATATATTCTTTGTCAAACTCTATGGTTTTTCCGTTTACCGAAATTTCCATGGCATTATCCCTTTTCATATATAATAAGCGCCGGCAGCACAATGGCGGCAGTTTCAGCCCGCAACTGGCTGAAGCCGAACCAGGCCGACTTCCACCCCTTCTCTACCACCCGGGCAACCTCTCCTTCAGAAAAGCCTCCCTCGGGCCCCACGAGAAGATGAAAGATATTACCGGTACTCTTCCCGAGAACATCACGGAGATGCTCTCCCCCCGCAAGATGGGCAATGATACCGGTTTCACCGGACTGCATTGATGGAATTGCATCGAGAGACAGCGTTTCATGAAGTACCGGCAGGCTTCTCCGGTATGACTGCTTGGCTGCTTCTTCTATTATTTTACGCCACCGGTCTTCCTTGCTTTTCTGTTTTCCTTCAATTTTAGGGATTGTCCTTTCAGTCACCACGGGCGTAACTGCAGAGACCCCCGCTTCGACAGATTTTTTCAGGGCAAGTTCAAAGTTCGATCCCTTGAGAAGACTCAGGTAAAGATGCACTGCTACTTCTTTACGCCCCAGGGCTCCCTCAACAGGGAGAGAGTCATCTTCTTCGACTATTTCGGCAATAATTTTTTCTTTTTCCACGACAGTAACGCGGGCTGTAACATTGTGAGTACCATCAAGAACCAGCTGCAGCAACTCATCGGCGACAACACGCCGAACATGGGCAAGATGATGAAAATCCGTACCCTCTATCTCTAAGGTACTGCCAATAATCTTCGGGGAGGAGATAAAAAAACGAGGCAACGGTCTTACCCGCCGAGTTTTTCTGATCTGAAGACTTCTTTTTTAAATTTCATCCTGTCATCAAACTTAAAAAATCTTAAAATTGTAATAGTACCATGCCTGATATCCATCATGTCATAGCGTATCGGAACGATGCGTCCCTTGTACTTGCGAATCTTGGTTATAGTAAGAAACTTGTAAATCGCCTTATCACGATCATGAAAATCAATCCGCAGGGGAATAAATTCCTCTTTTGACACATAGAGGGTCAGCATGCCATAAAGGCCTCCCTTGAATATCGGATTGAGACGAAGCTTGTAGGCATCATAGCCCTTGATAAAAGCATCACCCTGGATTGAAGCGGAATAATTACTCTGAAGGTCATAATTCGAAAGATCAAGAAAACTGAAATTAGTACCGA
>CAZPEK010000096.1:3576-8961 GCA_964585555.1 uncultured Leptospirales bacterium
GAGAACAGCGTCATATTTATCAATCCCCAGTTTGTGATACAGTTTTAAAGCATGAATATTATAGACCCAGATATCTTCCCCCCCGAGATTGTAGAGAACCTTAAGCTGGTCTCCCCGCTTGCTGTTGTTAAAAACAAAAAGGGAGTCATCCCTGACAATAGCGGCTTTAATATTCAGAGTAAAGGACTGACCATCAGGCCTGATATGCTTCATTCGCCCGATAATCTGGCCGTCAGGGTACTGAAGAACCCGGTCTACCCGGGCAAGTATACCCTGGGCAGTCAGTTCAATTTTACGCTTCCCCTGTGAATATACTACAGAGGAAACAGATGCAATAATCAGAGCAATACCAATTAATCTTTTCATAGGAAAACACACTTCTCAATGGTCATACAAATTTCAAACATTTTTATATTTTTATAAGTAATTTCTGAACATTACTCTCAAAAACGGCTACGCGGCCCTCCGTCGGGCCTCTGCACAATTTTTTCAGGTTTTCAAGAATCATTACTGCATTTATATACCAGATACAGGCAAGGGTCTATAGAAAAACAATATTTAGTACTAAAAAAATAAACCAAATACCGGTCTGTTGAACCCTGTTTTTAATCTCGAGGGGGAGCCTGGACCCCCCAATGGGAGGCCCAGGCTCTCAATCGAGAGCTTATTCTCGTCTGAAAAATTTAAAAATTGATTCCTGACAAAAAATGCACTTTTTTTATCAAAATAACATTTAATTTTCTTGAAAAACAGAGCCTTTTGAATTAAGTTGTCAACATTAAAATTTCCGCCGGAGGCGGCATATTGTAACCAGCGCGACTACACCAAACTTTCTGCCGGGAGCAATAATATTTCAGCAAACCAGGTAGACTTAATGCCAACGAGCACTTTTATGGGTGACGCAATACAGATTAAACAGGATTATAAAGAAAAATTGTATCTTTCTATTATACCAACCACAATATCCGCACACTGGGAAAAAGTAAGTGATGTGGCAAATTTTGTTGCAGAATTCTACCATCACGATTTCCAAGATCAATCTATCCAGAATAATATTTCTACAATTTTAAATGAGCTGGTTGAGAACGCGGTCAAATTTTCGCATATACAGAACCGAAATATTGACATTTATGCCTTCAGTGATGGAGATGAACTGATCTTTCAGGTTACCAATTCAATTTCAGAAAAGTCATGGAACAATCTTGAAAAAATCCACCACGAGATGGAGACCACTGACCTGAAAACTCTTTATCTAAAAAGAATAAACAATCTCGCAATGAATAAAGCGGGTACAGGCATTGGACTGATCCTTTTAAAGAAAGATTACCGTGTAGATATTAATTTCTCACTTGATAAAAAAGAAAAAAATGATTATCTTTTAACCACCACTGCAAAAATGAAAGTTGCCTGAAAGGATATTCATGGAAATCTCGAAAAAACTCTCAAACAATGACTACTGCATTGAATTTTCAGAAAACAGCCATACAATTGCCATTAAAGGCACCCTGCGCCTCCCCGGGCATGTGTACAGGGATTCGATTTCCCCTGAAATGCTCACTTTTACCAAAAAGATATCCACTGACATTGAACTTGATCTCTCTGAACTCGAATACCTTAACAGCAGCGGCATCAGTTTCATCAGCATGTATCTGACCGCGATAAAAGACACAAAACAGGCAGTTACGATCGTTGGAAACCGAAACATTTCATGGCAGTCAATGTCCATTGAAAATTTTAATCTCTGCAATGAAAATGTAACGATAGTCATGCAGTAAAGTTTTCAAAGCCCCCTCTTTACCTCTCAGCTCTGATAGTACTTTGTTCCCCCGTTTTTCAGGTCAGGCCGAAGCTTTGCCGCTTCATGAAGATAGAGCTGCACCATTTCATCCTGCCTTTTCTCTGAATTCACATGCATCAATACACGGATACAGCCTGTCATACTTCCCTGTACAGGGATTTCTCTTGTACAGAAAAGGGGTGTATATATCCACCCGAGATTCCGGGCCGCCACAGCAGGGAACTCCGCATCAATATCATCGGTTGCTGAAAAAATGACCGAAGTGATATCTTCGAGGTTTATACCATTTACTTCAATCAGTCCCTGAAGCAGCTCTTCAGTTTTACTTATAATTTCTTCTTTTGTATTAGAGTCAACAGTTGTTGCTCCCCGTACACCTCTCACTGCCATTGTTACGCTCCATTGCAACTTATCAAAAAAGTAAAGAACACCCGGGGTAGACCTCACTCTTTAAAATAAGAAATAAATTTATTTTTCTTCGAGAATACCGGCCCCGATGCTCTCCATCATAGCACGAAAACCGGGAAAAGTTACCGATACCGCCTCAGCAGTATCAATGGTCATCTCCCCCTCTGAAGCGAGGGCCGCAACAGCAAGGGACATGACAATTCTATGATCATGATGTCCTGAAACCCGGGTACCGGTAAGGCTGCTTTTGCGAATAACCAGGCCGTCGGGCATCTCTTCAATATCAGCACCACACTTTTTCAACTCCGCCGCCATGACACTGATACGGTCAGTCTCTTTAAGGCGGGCCTGTGCAACATTGACCAGGCGCGTCTCACCTTCCGCGAAACAGGCCGCAACAGCAAGGGCCGGCAGGGCATCAGGAATGGCGTTTAAATCAAAGGTACCTCCCCTGAGACTTCCGCCCCGGATGGTAATATGACGCTCACCCTTTTCCACTTCTGCTCCCATTTTTTCAAGTATATCCACAACCTCTTTATCTCCCTGGGAGTCAGAGAAATCAAGTCCCCTGAGGGTCAGCTCGCCGCCGGTAACAGCTGCGGCGGTAAAAAAAAAGGTGGCGGAAGAAAAATCCGCCGGCACGTGGGTATCGAAGGTTTTATACTTTTGTCTTCCCGGCACGGTGAAGCGCCGGTAGTTGTCATTCTCAAGGATGATGCCCGATCTCTCGAGCCAGTCAAGGGTCATGGTTACATAGGGTTTCTCATTCAAAAGGGGCACATCGATGATACTGGTCCCTTCGGCTCCCGGAGCGGCAATCAAAAGGGCTGACAGGTACTGGGAAGTTACCGCTTTTATAGAAGTTTTTCCCCCTTTGAGAGGTCCACGGACTACCACCGGGGGTTTTCCGCTCCCCCTGGTAGAAAAGGCTTCTGCACCGAGATCATTGAGTGATGCCAGGAGTCCCTCGGAGGGACGATTTCTTATCTGATGATCACCGGTAAAAACCGTGGCGCCCCGTATCAATCCCGCTACACCAAGGCCGACATAGAGGGATGTGCCTGAGTTTCCCACATCAATAACATCTGAAGGCGGGGGAAGCTCGGTCCCCCGGCCCAGTATCCTCCAGGCATTTTCTTCTTCCTTTACTTCCCCCCCCAACTGCCGAACCATTTCAAGACATGAGAGGGTATCCGATGATTCGAGAGGAGAGCCTATGACCGATTCTCCTTCTGCAAGAAGCCCCAGGACAAGCGCCCTGATGGTATGAGATTTTGAACCGGGAATAACCACCTCGCCGCCGATATCCGAGGCCTTAACGCGGTAAATCACAGCTGTCCCGCCATGTCCCGCTTCAGGTATTCAGGTTTAATACGCATGAAGACTCCCGCATAATAGGGAACCTGGAGCTGATGGTTGGTGAGATGGTAACACTCAGTGAGAACAGAACGGTTCTCCTCGAGGAGCCGCATCATTTCAGTGCTGTCGGTATCAAAGACCCGGCTGAAAAAGGCGCCCCGCTCATCGACATCAACAGCCAGCTCAGTTTCACTGCCCCGGACAAATTTAAATTCATTGAGATCCATGACAGTTTTCAATTCATCGGACATATAAAACTCATTGTGAAGGGGACATCCGGCCCGCATAACCTCATCGAGCTTTCCGTCGATATCGGTTTCACAGGTAAGACAGGTGGCAACCAGAAGGATCCCATCAAAATCAAGGGAACGACGGAACTCATCAATGACAATGCCTGATTCAAGATAGCTGATATTGTCTATTGAAATAAGCAGGTTGGCAGCATAGTAATCGATGGGAAAATTATTAAAATCTCCCTGAATAAAATATATTCTCCCCATAAGGGGGTTTGCCCGATGCATTTCCTGAAAATCTTCAATTGCCTTAAGGGAATGCTCAACAAGCACCAGGAGGGCTTCGCTCTCCCGGGCAACATGAAGCAGCAGTTCGCCATGGCTTACTCCCGCCATACAGACTGTTTCAGGATTATAGGTCTTTATCAGATCAAAAACCTGCTCCCTGAGCAGTTCATCCCTTTTTTCTGTTCCCGGGACGGCTCGCTGCTGAAGGCTTTCGATTGAAAAGGCCTTTATTTTTTGTAATCTATCCATTTGAGATCATTGCCTTTGTAGTTTTCTTAAGTGTTCTTCTAAAACTCAAAACAAAGCCCCGAAAGGACGTGCTGTCAAGTTATTTATTGTGTTTTATTATTTGGAGGCGCGAAAGCGCTTTCGCGCCTTCAAATAATAAAATCTTATAAAATTTCCGAGAATTTGTATTGACACCATGGCCAACAGGAGGAGAATCTTCTTTTTACTGGAGCATATGGTTTTCCTCACCGTAAATGACATATAATCACTCAGGCCTGCCCGCGGCCTTTTACCTGCCGCAAAAAAAGCCCTGGGGAAACCGGCACAATCAAGAGGACAAGAAACAACTATGAATATATTTGAAAAAGCACAAAAAGGACAACTTACCCCGGAAGTTGAAGCAGTAGCAAAAGCTGAAAATCTTTCGGCAGATTATATCCTGGAGAATTTTGCCAGGGGTCATCTCTGCATTTTTAAAAACAGTACCCGCACTATTGCCCCCCTCGGTGTCGGCAGGGGCCTTACTACCAAGGTAAATGCCAACATCGGAACCAGCCCGGATCTTTTCGATCTCGACACAGAACTTGAAAAACTCCAGGTAGCGATAAAGTACGGGGCTGATACGGTCATGGACCTGAGTATCGGGGGAGATGTCACCTGGTTCAGACAGAAAATCCTTGAGAAAAGCTCAGTTCCCCTGGGTACCGTTCCCCTCTATGAATGTATCAAGGAAATGACTGAGCAGAAAAAATCTATCATGGATATGACAATTGACGATTTTCTCAAGGTGGTTCAGCGCCAGGCGGAAGAAGGTGTCGATTTTATGACCATTCACTCAGGGGTAACCCGCGCCTCTATTGCTTCACTCCGCTCCCAGGACCGGATTATCGGTATTACCAGCCGGGGCGGCTCCATTCTCGGCGAATGGATAAAATATAACAAAAAAGACAAGTACATCTTAAAAGTATAAAATAAAAAAAAGGCTTCCCGAATATCGGAAAGCCCTTAAAAGATGCAATTTTATAAATCAAATTCTTAATATCTTCTCTCTCTTGGTCTAAAATTGTTATC
>CAZPEK010000096.1:8971-10550 GCA_964585555.1 uncultured Leptospirales bacterium
TCTCATGATCGAATCCTTGAAATTCCCCGCAAATATAATATTGTTATAAGTCTCGGTGACGGCCTCAGACCAGGAGCCGGTTTTGACGCCAGTGACCGCGGGCAGATTCACGAAATGGTGGTACTGGGAGAACTGGCACAGCGAGCCCGGGATAAGGGTGTACAGGCAATAATCGAAGGGCCGGGACATGTGCCCCTCGATATGGTTGCCGACAACATGCGACTTCAGAAATCCCTCTGTGACGGGGCCCCCTATTACGTTCTGGGTCCCCTGGTCACTGATGTGGCTCCCGGATACGATCACATCACCGGTGCCATTGGCGGGGCAATAGCCGCAGCTGCAGGGGCTGATTTTCTCTGCTACGTGACACCGGCAGAACACCTGAGACTCCCTGATGCCCAGGATGTACGAGAAGGTGTTATCGCATCAAAAATTGCCGCCCATGCGGGAGACATTGTCAAGCAGGGAGAAAAAGCGCGAAAGTGGGACGATGACATGTCAAGGGCCCGAAGAAAAAGAGACTGGGAAGCAATGTATGCACTGGCACTTGATGAAGACAAGGCACGCACCTACCGGAAACAGGTCCCGTCAGAAGAAGAAGACCAGTGTTCCATGTGCGGTGAATTTTGCGCCATCAAGCGGGATTACTAAGGAGGAAGTTAATGACTGATGACACACAGTATTACGATTCCTATAAAGAAGAACGGGATCTGATTCTTGAATATAACCAGCTTACCCTGGAAGACGCGGGAAAAGTAAACATCCTCGGCATCGGTGTTGACAACCTGACCCGTGAGCAGGCGGTAGTAAAACTGATGCGGATGATTGATGACGGGGGCGTTAAGCATATCATTCCCCTTAATCCCTACAAGCTGCTGCGTCTCCGCTCGAATTCTGACCTGAGGGTCATTTCCAATAAAGCGGACATGCACCTTGCAAGCGGCGGGGGGCTCAACTGGGCGGCCCGAAAGCTCAAAACGCCCCTGAAGCAGCAGGTACACCTTCTCAGCTTTCTCATGGATATTATCCGTATTGCAGAGATAAAAGAATACACCATTTTCATTGCAGGGGGACGCCCTGAAATTGTTGAAAAGACCTTTTTCAACATTAAAAAATCCTTCCCGAATATCCGCATCGTGGGGCGTCACGGCGGATATTTCAATAAAGACCGTGAAAAGTCTGTTATAGAAGCAATGAGGAAGTCAGAGGCCAATATTATCCTCGTGGGCCTCGGTTTCCCCAAAGAAGAAAAATGGATATATGAAATAAAAAAAGAATTCCAGAATACCGTCTTCATTAGTGTCGGCGGGGCAATTGATGTTATCTCCGGGGAAATCACCAAGGCACCTCCCTTTTTCATGGAACGGGGACTCGAATGGTTTTACCGAATCATAACCCGGCCCTGGCGTATCGGAAGATTTTTACGTACCATGGGATTTTTTATCGAAGCGTTTTTTAAGGGGCTTTTTGCAAAGTAGTCGAAAAACATGGATTGTATTTGAAACGCGTTTTATTATTTTGAAGTTTTATTATTTTGAAGGCGAGCTTTGCAAAGCTCGCCTTCAAAATAATAATGCGC
>CAZPEK010000097.1:0-10481 GCA_964585555.1 uncultured Leptospirales bacterium
TCATCCTGTGCCCCGAAAAATGCCTGTACAGATATTTGAGCACAAAAAAGGGATGTTTTCTTAGAACATCCCTTTTTTGAAAGGAAGTTTACTGTTTAAAATCAGTAAAGCTTATAACTTAAACCCATAAGAAGGGCAAAGTAAAACTTTCCCTCATAATACTTGTCCTGAATATGAGAGCCCATCATTGTGACGAAATAAGGCGACATCCTCTCTCCCTGAAAAGACCACTTGGGCTGATAGACAATCATCGCGGCCATTTTCATTGAATTCTTTTCATTACTCTTGACCCACATATCAGTGAAGTTAACCCCGACCCTGAAGGTACCGATGTTATTATAGGGACCCAGTTTATAGAGAAGCTTTACATCATGTGTAAAAGAAGTATCTTCACCCTTTTGCAGAATAAATGTGCTGTAGTCATAGTAGTAGCCGTCATAATTGTAATCATGATACTCAATTGAAAAAGAATAGAGAGCAGCGACAGGACCAAAGGCAACCTTAAAGGTCGGTACAACCAGAAGCCTGAAGCCTCCCTTTGCGATGCCATCAACATCCTTCCGGTCATCAGAATCATAATCATCGGTCTCATCAAATTTCATAAAACCGGGCCCGAAGGTATCATTGTTGCCGTCATACATGTAGTCGTATCCCGCGTAGGCAACCACATCAAATACAGCAATCGGTTCGACTTTCACAAAAACCGATGCCCGTTGAAATGAAGGACTGAAATATTCCTGTACCCCAACATCGAGCTTGGTGGTTTTCCAGAGAACCCCGGGTTTATCAATAAGAGGAATCCGGTAAAAAAGATCAGCTTTCATGGCCAGACCGAGCTTGTTGACCGACGCGCCAAGATTTGTATTAAGGTATAAACCTTCTTTTACTTCGCCTTTATCATTTGCGTCACCATCTGCCCAGAGGGCTGGCAGCGCACAGACAATAGAGAGCAGCAGGGTAAGCGTGATAGTTACTTTCTTCATGAGAACCTCCGGCAGAATAAAATTATACAGCAGCTTAATACAGTATATATCATAAGTATATATCATAAGTATAAATCATGGATTTACAAGGAATATTTTTTTTATAATGGAGAGTGTGTACTTTTATGATAAAAAGGCCTCTGAAAAATTCTCTATTCTTCAGAGGCTTTTTTGTAAAACAGGGTTTCTGGTCTTTTACTCAGCACCGTATTTTTCCCGGTAGGCGTCAATCATCTTCATGATGGTATCATCGAGTATGACAGTACCGTCTATCTCCCTGTTGTGCAGGTATGATACAATATCATCAAGGGTAACAATTGCCGCTGTCTTAAAACCGAATTCTTCCTGTATTTCTGAAAGGGCGCTTTTACTTCCTGTTCCCTTTTCCATTCGGTCAACAGAGACGATGAGGCCTGAAATATTCACTGCCGCGGCGCTTTTAAGAACCGGTACTGTTTCACGTATTGACGTGCCTGCAGTTGTTACGTCTTCGACGATTAAAACATTGTCTCCATCTGCCGGTTTATAGCCGACTAAACTTCCCCCCTCACCATGATCCTTTGCTTCTTTCCTGTTGAAGCAGAAGGCCACATCCTTATCAAACTCTGAAGAAAGGGCAATTGAAGCGGTGACCACCAGGGGTATCCCCTTGTAGGCAGGCCCGAAAAGAACATCGATACCAGAGTCAAAACTGTTTTCAATGGCCCGGGCGTAAAAATGACCCAGCTCCCGTATCTGCTCACCGGTTTTATAGTTACCGGTATTAATGAAGAAAGGTGTCTTTCGGCCGCTCTTGGTAGTGAAATCACCAAAGGTAAGAACCCCGGCTCGCACCATAAACTCAATAAAATCTTTTTTATACTGTTCCATGTGTATTTTCCTCTACAATTATCTTCTTTTATCAATACGGTGAAAGCAGCAAAAAGATCAATCAAGCTCTTTTTTTTGTTATTTTCAATTTTCCGGTTTTTTATGCAGGAAGGTATACACCCGGTGAGACGGTATATCAGAAATTTACTGTTTTTTAGCATTGACAGATTTCACTATATTGAAAAATATTTCATAGCCTTAAAATATAAACACTACAGGAGTAAAATCAGAATGAAAAAAGTATTATTGATTCTCTTCTCAGCGCTGCTTATTTCCCAGGCAGGATGCCTTGGCAGTCTTATTAAAAATTCAGCAAAAGATACCCCTCTTAACAACAAGATGCTCCTTCACCGCTATGCCCGTGTCGGAGATTATGCGATATTCCGGGGAGCAAATGATACCGCCCAGGTTAAGATGAAAATTGTCGCTAAAATCGGAGGACTATATCAGATCAGAACTAAAACCGGCCTTGTTCTTCCAGGAATCGGCTTCAGAAATACCCTGACCATTGATGTATACACTGATTCACGGGGAAATGTGAAAAAAGGATACCTTATCGATGGGGATGAAAAAACCCCTCTCAAGGTAGCAGCACCGGGACAGAATGAATACCGGCTACCTTACAGACTCTCTGCTGCCCAGAAAAGGGAATTCGACCTCGGCAGCACGGTAACCGTCAGGGCGGGAACCTTCAAGGTTTCAACAGTTGCCTTCAAATCTCGAGAAAAGGACAAAGACACCATTATTGTCTACCAGACCAATTCACGGGCAAAGTTCATGCACGTTGCCGGCTACAGCTTAATTAAAAATGGATCTGAATACCAGAAACACCCGGCTCTTGAAATGATCGAGCAGGGAAACAGAAGATAAATTTATCCATGGAACCGGTATATCATGCCGGTTCCATGGATAAATCCCACCGTTGCAACCCTTCCGGTAATAACTCTTTATCTGTATATTAACTTAGAAATTAAAACACTTAAAATTGTCAGGGCAAGATACCTCCCGGCAGTACCGATATGCCGATCACTGCCAGGGCATTACAGTTTATTTTTTTATTGAACAAGAAATGTTTTTGAAGAGCCTTCATAGGGATATATTTTTCCTGTCCAGCCTGATTTACGGTGACCGGAATGTCGGATACGATAGGTTCCATTCTCTGCACCGGTTGTATCCCAGGTCACCGTAACCTTGCTGTAGGAAATACCATCTCGTTTCCAATTATAGTTTGTACTGTTATCCCAGTCATTGGCTACAGGATCAAAATTACCTGTTTCTGGATTTTGCTTCTCAACAACAAGATAAGAATTCTGAATTTTCAGATTATTATTCGGCTGTCCTCCCCAGAAAACAACAGTGACCTTTTCGCCATTTAAATAACTGCTCTTTGCATCAGTCTCGACATCGCCATACCATTTTCCAATGGGAGCGTCATCAAGGACAACGCCACTATTAAAATTTACCGTATGGGGAATCACATCGTAAGGCTCAGGTCCAGAAGGGACATCACTTCCGTCTATCATTGCCTGGCACAAGCGGGCAAATTCCTGTCTGAAGGCTTTACACTGGTTTGGTCCGAACTGTGTACAGGCAGCAGCATAAGACTGCATTGCGTATTCTTCCTTTGTCGCCATGTAAGATGCGTAGGAATTCGAAAGCCCTGCAATTACAGAATAGGTTACACCTGCTGAGCCAAGGCTATCAAGGATTGTCTTTTTAACACGCCGTCCAGCCATTGTTGTGACTTCTGTCGGCTGAGCGGCAATGGCAAGGTTTCCAATTTTAAATACCTGGACAGGCATTATCTGTGGTGTTGCAGGAATATTCGAAAAATTTATAGCCATAGCCCCGGTAGGAATAAGTACCGGTTTCGGATAATGACATGCCTCATATTCAGGAGAGGAAGATTCACTCCATATCAGACCAAGCACTCCCCCTAGAAACCCGTCAAGAAAAGTCTCCATCGAATTGTCTGTCCAGTTAAGACTGTCGACAGTTGTTCCAGGAGGAAAGAGTGCTGCGGGACTTGGATTATCTGCGGGACTTCCTGAAGAGAAGGAGGCCCCCATTCCAGCCGCACAGGTAGTACAGTTTTCTTCTTCAACAACCAGGGTACGCATATCGACCCACTCATGCCTGAAGTCAATAGCGCCTGAAAGCTTTTGAGTTGCCGAATCATAGAGTTCGACCGCCTTATTATACTGCCGCCGGGCAAGAAGCTCCATGTGTTCATAATCATGTTCACCCATAGCCGGTCCAAAGGGTACATTCGGTGACACATCACCACTGTTGCTCTGGGCAAAGGCAGCTACAAAGGTCTTATCGGATAAATAATTAACACCCTTATTTTTTTCAAAAAGATACGATGCGTATCCCTTGTTATCACCGCTGATAAGAGTATTAGTGGGCCCAATATTCGTAGGATGCACGGCAAACCAGTTAATCATACCGATTTCATCACCACTAAGACTTACCAGTTTTAAAAGAGTAAAACTTTTATCGGTATCACTACCGTATAATGCTTTTTCTTCAGCAGGGTTGTTTTCATATGCGAAGGAACTGCGCTGCCATCCTGCTTCTGAAAGGGTTCCGGTGTTAATAAAAACATTTCCCTGTTCAAGATTGTTATGAGCTTTCGCGATAGAATTAAACATGCCGTCAACGATGGCATCAAAGTTTTGTTCTATGAACCCGCCGATGGTAAAATCATAGAGAAAATATCCTGAATACCCGCCCGGTCCGCTGTGTGTATGAGTCGCGCTGATACAGATATTTTTTATATTATAGTATTTCGAAAGAACAGGGTCTTCGGCGATTTTACGCCCCAGGTAAACCTTCATCATTTGAGAACACATTTGTGTATCAACACTGAGAAAGACTACACGCTTTTCGGCATCACCGATAATAAAGGCGCGGGACCTCAAACGCATATGGATGCCCGATGTTTTTTGGGTATCAACGGCAAATCCCATCATCCCGCATTCCGCCGGGGGCCCGGTAATGTCATGGATACCCGCTCCGATGAGATACACACTCCCTGATCCACCGGGAAGACTGATGTCATGATCTTCTGGAGTGACTGTTGAATAATCTGGTGAAACTTCCGACACTGCAGTTTCACTGTCACATCCTGTGATCACTACTGTGGCAGCGATAAAAACAAAAATAATTTTTAGAGTAATAGATTCCAGAATACTTTTCATTTCCCGTCTCCTGTGAAACTCTTCGTTTAAACCCCGGAAGGCCTCCTGCATTACTGTCTCTGAAATTATTTCTGATTGTTTTAGTCTAAATCTATTTATATGAATACAATATACACACATATGTGCAAGATAAAAGGTCATTCCCTGATTGATCAGAAATTGCATAGTGAGAGAAAGAGCCTGGTACACTTCCATAGCCATAGATGCATTGTAAATAAAGTGGCAAAAAGAACGCCTGTACCCATAACTTTAACAACAAAATACTTGCAAATTTTTCCCCGTGGATATATGAAGTTCTATGCATACAACATCCCAAGGAGCCCCTGCATGAACCAGAAAAACTTCCTTCTCATATTTATAATAATTATTTTAGCAGGGGCATGCGGCAGCAATAAGGGATTAAAATTTATCACTATCGGAACCGGGGGTGTAACCGGGGTTTACTATCCCACCGGCGGGGCCATTGCCCGAATGATAAACACCAAACAGAAAGAATACAAAATCCGTGCCACCGCAGAAGCAACCAGCGGTTCGGTATACAATATAAACGCGGTACTTTCGGGAGACCTCAACCTGGGAATCGCCCAGTCTGACCGGCAGTACCAGGCCTTCAAAGGCCTTGCTGAATGGAAAAAACGGGGAGCGCAAAAAAATCTCAGAGCCGTATTCTCAATCCATCCTGAGTCGGTCACCCTGGTGGCATCAGAAAAAAGCACCATAAAATCAATCGCTGACATAAAGGGGAAACAGATAAACCTGGGAAATCCCGGATCAGGACATCTTCAGAATTCACGGGACGCCCTCAGGGCCTTCGGCATTACTGAAAAAGATATCAACCCGGAATACATCAAGGCGGTGGAAGCAGCGGGACTCCTTCAGGATGAACGGATTGATGCCTTCTTTTACACCGTGGGGCACCCGAACGGCAGCATCAAAGAAGCCACTTCTGGACGCATTAAAGTGCGCATCATTGAACTAAAAGGTCCTTCCCTCAAAAACTTTTTCAAAAAATTTCCTTATTATACCCCGTCGACTATCCCGCGGCACCATTACCCCAACGCGGTCAATAAAACTGATATTGCAACGTTCGGTGTCAGGGCAACCCTGGTAACAGCCGCGGCTGTTCCTGACCAGGTGATTTATGCTATTGTAAAGGAAGTTTTCAGCAACCTCGAAGAGTTTAAAAAGCTTCACCCCGCATACGAGGGACTCACTGCACCGGATATGCTCAAAGGGCTCACGGCACCCCTGCACCCCGGGGCGCTGCAATATTACCGCGAAGCGGGACTGGAAAAACATATCAGGCCTGAACTCATTCTCAATGAAAAAAACAAATAACCGATGACATTACAAGGCCGGCAGAGCGCCGAAGAAATACTAAAAAGCGAAACAGGTGAACTCCGCAGCCATCGGCCCTTTGAAAAAAAACTTGTGGCCCTCATCGGTATATCATGGGCCCTCTTTCAGCTTTCCCTGGCGGGATTTCTGATTCTCGACAGCATCACGGTTCGGGCCATTCATCTTGCCTTCGCATTTGTTCTTCTTTTTCTGAATATTCCGATGTTCAGGAAACCGAAGAAGGTCAGAGCCCTCTCTGAAAGAGACCGGGTTCCCCTGGTGGATTATTTCCTGGCGGCGGTCAGCGCCCTTCTCGCCTTATACATTGTCATTGAATGGCATGGTCTGACAAGCCGCATGGGGGCACTTCTGCCCCGGGATATTGTTGCCGGGGGGTTCCTGGTTATTCTGCTTCTTGAAGCAGCACGGCGAAGCATCGGCCCGGCTCTGCCGGTCATTGCGGTATTTTTCAGCCTCTATGCTTTCTTCGCCCCCTGGATGCCCGATTTCCTGGCGACCAGATCGGTTTCCCTGAACAAGTACCTGAACCAGATTTCACTCTCATCAGAGGGCATCTATGGCATTCCCCTGGGGGTTTCGGCAACCATTGTATATCTTTTTGTACTCCTGGGCACTACGCTGGAAAAGGCGGGGGCGGGCCACTTTTTCACCACCCTGGCTCTGAGTCTTCTGGGCCGCTACAAGGGGGGGCCTGCAAAGGCCGCCGTTGTCTCAAGCGGCCTCTCGGGACTCGTCTCCGGATCAAGTATCGCCAATATTGTAACCACGGGAACCTTTACCATTCCCCTGATGAAGAAGGTCGGCTATCCGGCAAAAAAAGCCGCAGCAATCGAAGTCGCTGCAAGTACCGACGGGCAGCTCATGCCGCCCATCATGGGAGCCGCCGCCTTTATCATTGCCGAATATGTCAATGTACCCTATATCGAAGTCGTGAAAGCGGCGGCCATTCCCGCATTTGTCTCTTATGCAGCCCTTTTTTACATTACCCACCTTGAGGCCTCACGCCTCGGGATGACGGGCATGGCAAAGGCTGATCTTCCTTTATTTCGAAAAACAATAAAAGAGGGCTTCCATTACCTGCTCCCCATCGGCCTGCTGATTTTTGAACTGGTAGGGCTTCGCCATTCAGCTGAAATGGCCGCCTACCGGGCCGTTCTGCTTCTCTGCGCCGTGATACTCTACCAGGAAATTGTCCATGCAAAAAATGAGGGAAAAGGAAGTTTACACGCCCTGAAAAAAAGTCTAAACATTATCAGCAGCGGCTTTGTTGCCGGATCAAGAAACATGGTCATCGTGGCACTGGCAACCGCTACAGCAGGCATCATTGTCGGAATCGTCGGCATGGGTCTTGGCGGCATGATTACCCGGGTCGTTGAAATTCTTTCAAACGGCAATGTATTTCTTCTGCTTCTCATTACCGCAATTGCAAGCCTTCTCCTCGGCATGGGGCTCCCGACCACAGCAACATACATTGTCATGGCATCGATCACCGCACCGGTTATCGTCACCGTGGGGGCAAAATACGGCATGGCAATTCCTCTTATGGCAAGTCATCTTTTCTGCTTTTACTTCGGCATTCTCGCCGACGACACGCCCCCGGTGGGCCTTGCCGCATACGCTGCCGCAGCCATAGCAGGGAGCGATCCGATACGCACGGGCCTCCAGGGATTTCTCTACGACCTGAGGACAGCCATTATACCTTTCTTTTTTATCTTCAACCCTGAGCTGATTCTCCACGGCATCACCAGCTGGAGCCAGGGCCTGCTTATTTTCACCATGGCGACCTTCGGGGCCTTTGCCTTCACCTCGGCAGTGCAGGGCTGGTTCTCCACCCGCAACCGGTGGTACGAGGTTCCCCTGCTTCTGGCAGCGACACTGCTCCTCTTTCATCCCGGATCGATTAGTGGTCTGGTGGGTATCGAGCATGCAGCCAGGTACTTGCTTTACCCCGTGGGACTTGGTATTATGGGGGTAGTCTTTTTAATGCAGAGGGTGCGGGCCCGTTGACTACAGGCGTTTTTTCATTGAAGGCGCGAAAGCGCTTTCGCGCCTTCAATGAAAATCGCGCCTTCAAAAAAAAACGTCTTAAAGCGAAAAAAAGGAGGCAAACATGACACTCTACCTGGTACAGCACGGCAAGGCTCACACAAAAGAAGAAAATCCTGACCGTACCCTGACTCCCGAAGGAATCGCCGATGTTGAACGCATCGCTGAAGTTGCCGCGGGTTACGGCGTATCGGTTGCAGAGATTCGCCACAGCGGCAAAACACGGGCTGCCGAAACCGCTGAAATATTTGGCCGCCTTCTTCTGACCAATGGAAGACCTGACATCATGGCAGGCCTCGGTCCCAACGATGATGTTGGGCCGATCGTAGAAAAACTCAATGACCACAATGATATCATGCTGGTGGGTCATCAGCCCTTTATGGGGAAAATGCTTGCAAAACTTGTGGCCGGTGATGAGAATCTTACTCTCTTCGCCTTTCAAAACGGCGGTATCGTCTGTATTGAACATGATGAAGACCAGGGGTGGTATATTAACTGGGCACTGAGCCCTCGAATAAGCTGACAGGATAAAGCGCTGCCATGAAATACTCCTTTCGAAACATTCCACGGCGGGTAACCATCAGGTACCTGCTCCTTCAACTGCCGGCCCTGGGAGTGATTCTCTTTGCAATACATGTAACAGAATCCCAGATTGCGGTCCCCGATCCCCTGAAATGGGGGACCATTATCGGATGGATACTGAAAGACCTCCTTATACTTCCTCTTGTATGGCGGTCTTATGAAACAAAATCTGAAACCGCCATGGATAAGATGGTAGGGAAAAAAGCCACGGTACAGCAGCGCCTTGATCCCCATGGCCTGATAAAAATAGGACAGGAGTTATGGCGGGGGGAAGTCAGAGGCACCCCGACAGAGGCGATAGAGAAAGGAGAAACAGTAACGGTTGTCAAATCAGAAGGATTAAAACTTATAGTAATACCATTTGAAGAAGGAAGATAAGCTATGACAAAAGAAAACCCTGCCCGTAAAAAAAAACAACCGAAAAAAATATCTTTCCTTCTTGAAGGGCCTCACGGTTATTTTGTTCTTTCTATCGCCGCCGGCACTTCTCTACGGCCACAGTGAAATGGCAAGCTCCCTTCAATAAAAGACTTTTCATCTGCTTCATCTTATGATATAAAGATTTTTTCACCGTCTCATAATCGACATAGATCATGGAGAATATATCATGAAAAGAGCTCGCTGGTGGGCAGCGGCCCTGATAACCTCAACGGGATGCAGCAAACTCTCAACAATACCCTACCCGGGACAAACTCCGGAAACCTGGTGTGCGAACCACCACTGCTTTGACATCAACCTCGGATTTACTCAATTCGTTGTGTCGACCCCCAGTTCAGCCTTGTTTGTCTATTTCCTCGGAATAATGACCATTGCCATCGGTATTTACTTTCTCAAAACCAGGGGCTCTGAGCAGTCACGCCTCTGGTGGGGCATTGCCCTTCTCTTCTGGGGCGCCGGGGCCCTTGCAGCAGGAACCAGTTACCAGGCCTTCAGCTACGAGATAAAATGCGCCGGCAAATCATTCTGTTCATGGACCAGCTGGTGGGAAATATACTACCTGCTTTTTCAGGCTGTAGCGATGAACGCAATTCTTTATGCGGTCTCTTTCTCAAGCACAAAGGGAATCCTGCGTAAAGTTATTCAAGGTTACGCCCTTATCAACCTGGCAACCTACTGGGCAGTCTGCCTCTACGGTGCCTTTACTGCCGATAAATTTCTCGTTTCCTTTGAGCTGATGATTCTTTTCACCGGCCTGAATTTTCTTATTCTGACAGTTATCAACCTGAAGAACTACCTGAAAAGCAAAGATCCTCTTGAGGGTTCACTTTTAGCAACCTGGCTTCTGATGGCAGGGGTAATCTTCCTTTACTATTCATATTTTCTCATGGGATACACTCAGACCCTCTGGCAGAAAGGTATCTGGTTTTCAGCAAATGATGTGCTTCATATTGGCTTGATATTCTGGATGATCTTTATTTACCGAAAAGTGGGAAGTAAG